>JAFEES010000504.1 GCA_018240995.1 Pseudomonadota bacterium
CTGCGCCTGGCACCCGGCCTGGCGCGGGCCGATCAACCCGTGGCCGAGGGCGAGTCCGCCAGCCTGGTGGTGCAGGGCGGGCAACTGCGCTGGGTGGGGCCGTCGGCGGCGCTGCCCGCGGCCCATGCGCAGCTGCCGCGCCACGACGGCGCCGGCCTGCTGGCCACGCCCGGCCTGGTGGACTGCCACACGCACCTGGTCTACGGCGGCCAGCGCGCGGGCGAGTTCGCCATGCGCCTGGCCGGCGCCAGCTACGAAGAGGTGGCCCGCGCCGGCGGCGGCATCGTCTCCAGCGTGCGCGCCACGCGCGCGGCCAGCGAGGACGAGCTCTACGCCGCCGCGCTGCCGCGCCTGCAAGTCCTGCTGGCCGAGGGCGTGTGCGCCATCGAGATCAAGTCCGGCTACGGCCTGGCGCTGGAGCACGAACGCAAGCAACTCGCCGTGGCGCGGCGCCTGGGGCGGGAGCTGGGCGTGACGGTGCGCACCACCTTTTTGGGCGCGCATGCGCTGCCGCCCGAATACGCTGGCCGTAGCCAAGCCTATATTGATCTGGTGTGCCAGGAGATGCTGCCCGCGCTTGCCGCCGAGGGCCTGGTGGATGCGGTGGACGTGTTCTGCGAGCGCATCGCCTTCTCGCTGGCCGAGACGGAACAGGTCTTCCAGGCCGCGCAAAAACTGGGCATCCCCGTCAAGCTGCATGCCGAGCAGCTGTCCGACATGGGCGGCTCTGTGCTGGCCGCCCGCTATGGCGCCTTGTCTTGTGACCATATCGAGCATCTTGCGCAGGCCGGGGTGGACGCCATGCGCGCGTCCGGCACCGTGGCCGTGCTGCTGCCGGGCGCCTTCTACACGCTGCGCGACACCACCGTGCCGCCGATTGCCCTGCTGCGCGCCGCCGGCGTGCCCATGGCCGTGTCCACCGACCACAACCCCGGCACCTCGCCGGCGCTCAGCCTGCTGCTCATGGCCAACATGGCTTGCACGTTGTTTCGCCTGACTGTGCCGGAGGCCCTGGCCGCCATCACCACCCACGCCGCGCGCGCCCTGGGGCTGCAGGACACGCATGGCCTGATCGCATCCGGGCGCCCCGCCAATTTCGTGCTGTGGGACGTGGCCGAGACGGCCGAGCTGGCCTACTGGTTCGGCCACAACCCGGCGCGCACCATCGTGCGCCAGGGCCGCGTGCTGCAAAGGTGAGGGCGGGACGAGCTTTGAGAGTGGGTTCCGCAGAATGCGCAGGGCTTGAGGCTGTTTTCTCCCTCCCCTTTCGGGGGAGGGTTGGGGTGGGGGCCAGCGACACTGGCGTGCTCATGCTGGCAAGATACCGGCGCTCCCGGCCCCCATCCCAACCTTCCACCAGAG
>JAFEES010000505.1 GCA_018240995.1 Pseudomonadota bacterium
CCGCCATTGAGGTAGACCATCGTGCCGTTCTCAGAAGGAGCATTGTCGCCGCCGTGAACAAGAGCGCCCCCAACTGCGTTCTCGTCCGAAGACAGCATTCCCATCGTCGTTGGCCCCATAGGCATTGGCTCAATCGTCGTTCCCAAAACGGTTTCGTAGAACTTCTTTGCACGGTTGAAATCGCTCACGGGAATCTCAAACCAGTTGAGAGCATTCGGCATTTGATCTCCTGAGACGGGTTGTGGTGGATTTGTGCTGCCAATGCTCAGCATCAGCGGCGGCGCGGAGCGCCGTCCGCTGCATGCTGTTGGTAGGCGTCATGCGTCGGGTGAATTCTTTGGTGGCCATGATCTGAACGCCTCATCGATGGGACTCATCAGGCCGACGTCGTTTCCCTCCGGATCGCAGAGGATCGCGAAGCGCGCACCCCAGAAGGCATCATAAGGTGGCTGACGAGAGCGATAACCTGCAGCGACCAAAGTTTCGTAACGAGAGTCAACCTCACCCCTTGACGACACGTAGGCCGTCAGCACGACCGAACTGCAATCACCCTGCCCCGTCCGCCAACCAGAGTTGTAGATCCGGGCCAGCGACTCGTTGTCGAGCGCGAAATCACTGCCACCAGAATTGTTCGCTTCGTTATGCAGCGTGCCGGGCGGCTTCTCCATCGGGTCAGGAATCTCCAGCCCGAGGAGACGGTAAAACCTCAAGGTCTCGTCGTAGTTTTTCGCGACGACGTTGATCTTCGCAATCACGGGGCGTTGTGATGCCATTAGAAGTTCACCTCGGTAGATAGAAGCACCGTCGACTGAGAGTGCCCATGACGCCTAACGTTTGACATGAGCGGCATGCGTAGGCGCGCGAAACGCGCCGGAGCATGTCCATTCGATGAAAAGGTTAGACGGCGCTTGACGTAGGCACTTTAAGTACTCGCGTATGTGCAATGTGCGCCGCCGCATTCGACTGCAAACCGTTGGCACCTGCTTCGTCGTACCGGGCAACCATTTGATCTCCGTTCAGATCCTCCAAGAGTTGAAGGTCAACGCTCTGCAATTGTTCTCTGACGTTAACAGGGTCGAAGCCCGATAGAAAGGGCTCTCCTGCTGACGAAACCGCACTTTTGAGCGCGCGAAACGATTCGGAATTGGAATATGCCGAATCAAAAACTGCCTCGTCCACATACGTGAAAACCAGTTCGCTTCCGTTCGGTGCGCATGAAGCAATAGCGCGCAGGGCTGCCATATTCGCCTCTCGAGTGAGGTACATCGTGACCCCGAGCCACGAAAAGAACGTTAGCTGTGTCGGTTGGAAGGAGGACCGTGCCAAGGCAGTTTGCAATTTCTCTGCTGAAAGGTCGGCTG
>JAFEES010000506.1 GCA_018240995.1 Pseudomonadota bacterium
CAGCGCCAGGGGCGGCCGTCGGCATGCAGGCCCTGGGCCTGGTAGTCGCTGGGGGCATGCAGGTGGCCGTGCAGCCATAGCGTGGCCTGGGGCAGGTAGTCGTCCATGGCGTTGCAAAAGCCGGCCGTGCCGGGGGTCAGGCCATAGCGCGGATCGGCGCTGCGCAGGCTGGGCGCGAAGTGGGTGATGACTACCGTGCTGCCGGCAAAGGGCCGGGCCAAGGCCGCGCGCAGCCAGGCCTGGCATTGCAGCGCCTGCTCGCGCAGCTGCGGCGCCAGAAACGGCGCGCCATGGCGCGTGCCGCCGGTCTTGGCCAGGTAGAAGTTGGCGGCGCGAAAGGCCTTTTCGCGCCGCTTCAGGCGCTGGCCCGCATCGCTGACGCCATGGTGTTCGGCCAGCGCGTCGAAGTCGCTCCACAACGTCGTGCCCAGCAGGCGCACGCCGTCCAGCACCAGGCTGGTGCGTTCCAGCCAGATCAGCCCCAGGCGCTCGCAGGTGCGGCGCAGGTGCAGGTGCGCGGCATCGAAGTCCTGGCCGTCGTACTCATGATTGCCGGGCACGAAGACCACCGGCGTGGGCCAGGCGGCGAACTGCGGCAGCGGGGAAAAGCGCGCCAGGCCATAGTCATCGTCGCCGAGCAGCGAGCCCGGCTGGTACGAGCCTATGTCGCCGGCCAGCACCAGCAGATCGGCTCCGGGTGCGGGGCTGGGGCGGAAGTGGGGATGACTTTCCAGGTGCAGGTCGGACAGCAGCTGCAGCTTCATGACTACCTAGGGTTATTACTCATACGGTTGTGGGTGATTCCAAGTACGCATTGGACAAGAACAAGGGTTAACCCTAGGATTCGTACACAGTCACCCGGCAGCTTCGCCGACCGTGACATCCTGCTTTCATCATGATTACATCTGCATCCATTGAGCTTTATACCGAACACCGTGGCCTGGCCCGCATCCAGGGCGCCATGGACTACCTGCGCCAGACCGGCGCGCGTCTTGCCGGCGCGCGCGGCGCCTCCTCCATGCTGCTGACGGCCGCAGTGGCGGCGCTGATGGTGGCCGCGAACGAGCTCATCGACAGCTGGAGTGACGGCCATCTGCTGGCCGCCTGGATGGTGCTGTGGGGCATCGCGTTCGCTGGCATGGCACTGCTGGCGGTGCCGGCGCGCAATGCCGTGGCGCTGGTGCGCAGCGGCGCCAAGGCCTGGGCCGAGGCCCGCCGCCACGCCGCCGAGGACGAGAAGACCTGGAACGCCGCCTTGCACGACGCCCGCCTCATGGCCGACCTGAGCCGCGCCATGAACGGCATTGCCGTCGAGGACATGCGCCGCTACCGCTGATGACCCTGCCCGCGGCGCGCGG
>JAFEES010000507.1 GCA_018240995.1 Pseudomonadota bacterium
CTTGTACTGCTCGCGCAGCAGGTTTTTTTGCACCTTGCCCATGGTGTTGCGCGGCAGCTCGGTGGTGATGAAGCAGCGCTTGGGGATCTTGAAGTTGGCCAGCTGGCTTTTGAGCCGGGCGACGATGGCCTCGCCGTCTAGCTTTGCCCCAGGCTTGGGGATGACCACGGCCACGCCCACCTCGCCAAAGTCGGGGTGCGGCACACCCACCAGGGCGCTTTCGGCCACGCCCGCCATGTCGTTGATATAGCCCTCGATCTCGGCCGGGTAGACGTTGTAGCCGCCGCTGATGATCAAGTCCTTGCCGCGGCCGACGATGCTCACGTAGCCGCGCTCGTCCACCTTGCCCACGTCGCCGGTCTTGAACCAGCCGTCCTGCGTGAACTCCTCGGCCGTCTTCTCGGGCATGCGCCAGTAGCCCTTGAATATGTTCGGCCCCTTGACCTGGATGGCGCCGACCTCGCCCATGGGCAGTTCATGGCCCGCATCGCCCGCGACGCGCAGGCCCACGCCCGGCAACGGGAAACCTACGGTACCGCCACGGCGCTCTGCCTGGCCACCAAAGCGCGCATCGGCGCTGTAGGGGTTGGAGGTGAGCATGGTCGTCTCACTCATGCCATAGCGCTCAAGAATAGTGTGGCCGGTGCGCTGTTGCCACTCGCGGAAGGTTTCGATCAACAGCGGCGCCGAGCCGGAGATGAACAGGCGCATGTGGCCGGCCGCCTCCCTGGTCAGCGTGGGTTCGGCCAGCATGCGCACGTACAGCGTGGGCACGCCCATGAACACCGTGGCGCGCGCCATGGCGGCAATCGCCGCCTTGGGCTCAAACTTCGCCATCCAGATGATCTTGCTGCCGTTGATGAGGGCGCCATGTATGGCCACGAACAGGCCGTGCGCATGGAAAATGGGCAGGGCATGGATGAGCACATCCCCCGGCTTCCAGCCCCAGTATTCCTTGAGCATGATCGCGTTGGACAGCAGGTTGCCGTGCGACAGCATGGCCCCCTTGCTGCGCCCCGTGGTGCCGCTGGTGTAGAGGATGGCGGCCAGGTCATCGGCCTGGCGCACCACGGGCTGCTGCTCTTCGCCAAAACCGGCGGCGTGCTCGAGCAGGCTGCCGTCGCGATCCTCGCCAAGGGTGAAGACATGCGCGGCGCCGGCGGCCTTGGCAATCGTGGCCACCCAGCCCAGGTTCTTCGGCGTGCAGACCACCACGGCCGGCTGGGCGTTGTCGATGAAGTATTCGATCTCGGCGCTCTGGTAGGCGGTGTTCAACGGCAGGAACACATAGCCGGCGCGCAGCGTGGCCAGGTACAGCAGCATGGCCTCGACCGACTTTTCCACCTGCACGGC
>JAFEES010000508.1 GCA_018240995.1 Pseudomonadota bacterium
ACGCTTACCCCCCCGTGACCGGCGGAAAGAACGCCGCCTCGGCCCCGTCGGCCAGCGGCGTGGCGTCCTGGGCCATGACCTGGTTCAGCGCCATGCGCACGGCGCGCCCGCGCGCCAGGCACCCGGCCCAGGGCTGGCCGCGCGCGATCAGCTCGTCGCGCAGCGCGCCCAGGGTGGGGGCGGCGGTGCGCACGGTTTCCTGGCCCTGGCCCACGGCCTCGCGGATGGAGGCGAAGTAGCGCACGGTGATGGTGAAAGTGGTCATGACAGTAGGTCGGCCAGGGGCAGGAAGCGCACGCTATCGCCCCGGGCGATTGTCTGGCCCGCGGGGTTGTCCACCAGGCCATCACCCCAGGCGACCGAGGTGAGCACGCCCGAGCCCTGGTTGGCGAACAGCTCCAGGCGGCCGTCTGCGCCATAACGGGCGCGCAGAAATTCGCGGCGCTTATCGACTCTGGGCCAATCGAAACCTGCGCTGACAGCTATTGCTTTCGGAGCAACATCCACCCCCCCCTGCAGCCGCAGCAGGAAGGGCCGCACCAGCAGCGCGAAGGTGACGAAGCTCGATACCGGGTTACCCGGCAATCCAATGAAATGGCACGCGGAAACACCTGTTTCCCCCTCCGCTTGGCGGGGGGGCAAAGGGGGGGTGTCCACGTTCGGCGCATCGCGTCGGCTCGATTGCAAAGCAATCGAGCCGTAAGCGAAGGGTTTGCCTGGCTTGATGGCGATCTGCCACAAGTCCAGGCTGCCCAGGCTTTGCACGGCGGGCTTGACGTGGTCTTCCTCGCCCACGGAGACGCCGCCGCTGGTCAGGATCAGGTCATGGCCCTGCGCGGCCTGGCGCAGCGCGGCCACGGTGGCGTCGAGGCGGTCGGGCACGATGCCAAGGTCGGTCACCTCGCAGCCCAGGCGCTGCAGCATGCTGCGCAGAAAGAAGCGGTTGCTGTTGTAGATGGCGCCGGGCGGCATCTGCTCAGGGGCCACCTCGCCGGGCATGACGAGCTCGTCGCCAGTGGAGAACAGCGCCACGCGCGGGCGGCGTGCCACCTGCAGCGCCCCCAGGCCAATGCTGGCGGCCAGGCCCAGCTCGGCCGGGCTCAGGCGCGTGCCGGCGGCCAGCACCTGGGCGCCCAGGGCGATGTCCTCGCCGGCGCGGCGTATGGCCTGGCCCTGGCTGGGCAGGGTGTTGATGCGCACGCGCCGGCCGTCATCGAGCGCCTCGCAGTCTTCCTGCATCACCACGGCGTCGGCCCCCGGGGGCACGGGCGCGCCGGTGAAGATGCGCGCCGCCGTGCCGGGCAGCAGAGGCTGGCCGCTCTCGCCGGCGGCTATGCGCTGGCTGACCGG
>JAFEES010000509.1 GCA_018240995.1 Pseudomonadota bacterium
TGCGCACCCCTCTGGCGGTACTCAAGACCCAGGTGCAGTCGGCCCTGCGCGGCGACCTGCCGCCCACGCAGGCACTACAGGAAATCGGCGACACCGTGGAGCGCGCCACACAGCTGGCCAACCAGATGCTGGCCCTGGCCAAGGTGGAGCAGCTGCGCCAGCAGGGCGAACCGCCGGTGACGCGCCTGGACACCGTGCTGCGCGAGGTGGCGCTGGATCTGTCGCCGCTGATCGCGCAGGCCGACCTGGACTTCGGCATCAGCACCGACGCCGCGCCCATCCAGGCCCACGCCTGGATGCTGCGCGAGCTGTGCCGCAACCTGCTGCACAACGCCATACGCCACGCGCCGCCCGCCAGCGAGCTGGCGGTGACGCTGCACACCCAGGGCGCGCAGGCGCTGCTGACCATTGCCGACGCCGGCCCCGGCATAGACGAAGAACTGGCTGCGCGCCTGTTCGAGCCCTTCTCGGCCGGCGACGTGCGCCACGGCTCGGGCCTGGGCCTGGCCATCTGCCAGGAGATCGTGCAGGCCCTGGACGGCAGCATCGCCCTGGCCAACCGCCACGAAGGCGGCCGCATCCGCGGGCTGGAGGCCAGCGTGCGCCTGCCGCTGGCCGTGCACCGAGCGCAGGCAAAATCACAGCCATGAGCACCCAACCCGACTCCATGCGCCTGGACAAATGGCTGTGGTGCGCGCGCTTTTACAAGACGCGCAGCCTGGCCGTAGAGGAAATCGGCAAAGGCCGCGTCACCGTCAACGGCCAGTCCGTCAAGGCCGCACGCGAGCTGCGCGCCGGCGACAGCGTGGCCCTGCGCCAGGGCCCGGTGGCGCGCACCGTCGTCGTGCGTGCCTTGAGCAACTACCGCGGCCCCGCGCCCGCGGCCCAGCTGCTGTACGCGGAAACGCCCGAGAGCATCGCCGAGCGCGCCCGCATCGCCGAGGCCCGGCGCCTGGCGCCCGAACCCGCCGCCGACCTGCGCGCGGGCCGGCCCACCAAGCGCGACCGGCGCGACATGGACGAGCTGCGCCACGACTGGGACGAACGCTGGAGCGCGTCGACGCGCGGCTGAGCGCGCCATCGGCCGGATCGCGCCGCACAATGGGCGGTTTTCGACGCCCGGCTACACCGCATGATCTACAACGCCCTTAAGCTCGCCCATGTACTGTCCATCATCGTCTGGTTAGGCGGCATGGTCTTCGCCCATTTCTTTCTGCGCCCCGCCGCCCAGGCCCTGGCGCCGGCGCAGCGCATACCGCTGATGCACGGTGTGCTGCAGCGCTTTCTGGGCGCCGTGGCCATCGCCATCGTCGTCGTGCTGACCAGTGGCCTGGGCATGATAGGCGCC
>JAFEES010000050.1 GCA_018240995.1 Pseudomonadota bacterium
GAGCTGATCCCATGGCGCACCCTCACCGGCCGCCAGCAGTTCTACCAGGATCACCCCTGGATGCGCGACTTCGGCGAGGGCCTGGCCAGCTACCGCCCGCCGATAGACACCAAGACGCTGTATGAGGTCGAGGGCAAGAAGCCCAACGGCCACCCGGAGCTGGCGCTGAACTTCATCACGCCGCACCAGAAATGGGGCATCCACAGCACCTACGGCGACAACCTGCACATGCTGACGCTGAACCGCGGCGGCCCCGTCGTCTGGCTCAGCGAGGAGGACGCCAAGCGCGGCGGCATCGAGGACAACGACTGGATCGAGCTCTTCAACTCCAACGGCGCCATTGCCGCGCGTGCCGTGGTCAGCCAGCGCGTCAAGCCCGGCATGGTGCTGAAATACCACGCGCAGGAAAAGACCATCAACACCCCGGGCACCGAGATCACCGGCACGCGCGGTGGCATCCACAACTCGGTCACGCGCATCGTGCTCAAGCCCACGCACATGATCGGCGGCTACGCGCAGTACAGCTACGGCTTCAACTACTACGGCACCATAGGCACCAACCGCGACGAGTTCGTGCTGGTGCGCAAGATGCGCCGCGTTGACTGGCTGGATGAGCCCGCCGCCAGCAGCTCCACCGCCGGCACCCATGCCTGAACGACAAGGAGAACGACAATGAAAATACGCGCCCAAATCGGCATGGTGCTGAACCTGGACAAGTGCATCGGCTGCCACACCTGTTCCGTCACCTGCAAGAACGTCTGGACCAGCCGCCCCGGCATGGAGTACGCCTGGTTCAACAACGTGGAGTCCAAGCCCGGCATCGGCTATCCCAAGGAATGGGAGAACCAGGACAAGTGGAACGGCGGCTGGACGCGCCAGGCCGATGGCTCCATCACCCCGCGCCAGGGCGGCAAGTGGAAGCTCCTGATGCGCATCTTCGCCAATCCCAACCTGCCGCAGATCGACGACTACTACGAGCCCTTCACCTACGACTACGACCACCTGCAGTCGGCGCCGGAAAGCCAGCACCCCCCCACCATGCGGCCGCGCAGCCTGATCACCGGCGAGCGCATGGAGAAGATCACCTGGGGCCCTAACTGGGAGGAAATCCTGGGCGGCGAGTTCGCCAAGCGCAGCAAGGACGTGAACTTCGAGAACGTGCAAAAGGACATGTACTCGCAGTACGAGAGCACCTTCATGATGTATTTGCCGCGCCTGTGCGAGCATTGCCTGAACCCGGCCTGCGTGGCGTCGTGCCCCTCGGGCTCGATCTACAAGCGCGAGGAAGACGGCATCGTGCTCATCGACCAGGACAAGTGCCGCGGCTGGCGCATGTGCGTCTCGGGCTGCCCGTACAAGAAGATCTACTACAACTGGCAGACCGGCAAGGCCGAGAAGTGCATCTTCTGCTATCCAAGAATCGAGGCCGGTCAGCCCACGGTGTGCTCAGAGACCTGCGTCGGCCGCATCCGTTACCTGGGTGTGCTGCTGTACGACGCCGACCGCATCCAGCAAGCCGCCAGCGTGGAGCGCGACAAGGATCTGTACCAGGCGCAGCTCGACATCTTCCTCGACCCGCATGATCCCGAGGTGATCCGCCAGGCCCGGCTTGACGGCATTCCCGACAACTGGATGGAGGCCGCGAGGAACAGCCCGGTCTACAAGATGGCCGTGGACTGGAAGGTGGCCCTGCCGCTGCACCCGGAGTACCGTACCCTGCCCATGGTCTGGTATGTGCCGCCGCTGTCGCCCATCACCTCGGCGGCCAACGCCGGCCATGTGGGCGTGAATGGCGAGATACCCGATGTCTCGGCACTGCGCATTCCTGTGCAGTACCTGGCCAACCTGCTCACCGCCGGCGACACCGGCCCGGTGGTGCGTTCCCTCGAACGCATGCTGGCCATGCGTGCCTACCAGCGCGGCGTGCATGTGGACAAGGTGCAGAACCTGGCCGTGCTGCAGCAGGCCGGCCTCACGGTGCATGACGTGGAGGACATGTACCACGTGATGGCCATTGCCAACTACGAGGATCGCTTCGTGATCCCGTCCACGCACCGCGAATACGCCGAGAACGCCTTCGACGTGCGCGGCGGCTGTGGTTTCTCGTTCGGCAACGGCTGCTCGGACGGCAGTACCGAGGTGAGCATCTTCGGCAGCAAGAAGCCGCGCACCATCCCCATCAAGGCCGTGGTCTGAGGAGAAACGCAAATGTTCAACAAGACCCCCGAATCCCTGCGCCTGACGCTGCGCGCCCTGGCGCGCCTGCTGGGCTACCCCGATGCCGCGCTGCGCGCGCAGATGCCCGGCCTGGTGGACGCGCTGCGCCTGGAGCAGGCCCTGCCCGCGGCGCGCGTGGCCGAGCTTGCGGCCCTGTGCCAGCAGATCGCCGCCATGGACCCCTACGAGGCCGAGGCGCGCTACGTGGACACCTTCGACCGCGGGCGCCAGACCTCGCTGCACCTGTTCGAGCATGTGCATGGCGACTCGCGCGAGCGTGGCCCGGCGCTCATCGACCTGACGCAGACCTATGAGCGCGCCGGCCTGCACCTGGATGCCAGCGAGCTGCCCGACCACCTGGGCGTGGTGCTGGAGTTCGCCTCCACACAGTCGCCGGCCGTGGCACGGGAGTTCCTGGGCGAGATGGCGCATATCCTGAACGCCCTGTTCACGGCCCTGGTCAATCGCGCCAGCCCCTATGCCAGCGTGATTGCCGCCGTGCTGGAGGCGGCCGGACACAAGGCACAGGCCGTGGAGGTCACGCCCGAGCCGGACATGGACGAGGCCTGGGCCGAGCCCGAGGCCTTCGACGGCTGCGCCACGCGCGGCCAGAACCGCCCCGGCCAGCCCCAACCCATACAGATCGTGCGCAAGGCACGCCCGCAATCTTCCCAAGGAGTCTCGCCATGACCGCCTGGATCGACCATTTCCTGTTCGGCCTGTACCCCTACATCTGCCTGGCCGTGTTCTTCATCGGCAGCTGGCTGCGCTTCGACCGCGACCAGTACACCTGGAAGAGCGATTCGTCGCAGCTCTTGCGCACCGGCAGCCTGCGCTGGGCCAGCAACCTGTTCCACGTCGGGGTGCTGTTCCTGTTCTTCGGCCACTTCGTGGGCATGCTCACGCCGCATGCCATCTACGACTACGTCATCACCGCGCACGACAAGCAGCTGCTGGCCATGATCAGCGGCGGCATTGCCGGCCTGATGGCCTTCGTCGGCGTGACGCTGCTGCTGCACCGGCGCCTGTCGGACGCGCGCATCCGCGCGACCTCCAAGACCAGCGACATTGCGCTGTTGTGGATCTTCTGGGTTCAGCTGGCCCTGGGGCTGGCGACGATCCCGCTGTCGGCACAGCACCTGGACGGCTCCATGATGATGCTGCTGGCCGGCTGGGCGCAGCGCATCGTCACCTTCCGTTCGGGCGCGGTGGAGATGCTGGCCAACGCCGGCTGGGTGTTCAAGGCGCATATGTTCCTGGGCATGACGGTGTTCCTGATCTTCCCGTTCACGCGCCTGGTGCACATCTGGAGCGGCTTTGGCACCCTGGCCTATGTGCTGCGCCCCTACCAGCTGGTGCGCGCGCGGCGCCTGAACCTGCCGGCCGGCCAGAACCAGCCGCGCCGCACGCTCTGACAAGACCATAGGGAGAAATAGCATGACTTCCACCTGTGGATCCCATGACTGCGGCTGCTCCGGCGCCGCGGCCGCCACCGCCGAGGCCACTACCGCCGAGGCCCCTGTGGCGCGCATCAACGGCATTGCCCTGCACGCCGCTGGCGTGCAGCTGCCCGCCGACATGCTGCGCCAGCGTGCCTGCACCGAGCTGCTGCGCCAGCAGGCGCAGCGCCAGGGCCTGCTGACCCAGGACGACGAGGCCGGCCTGGACGGCACCACCAGCGCCGCCGCGTCCCAGGCCATAGAGCAACTGCTGGAGCGCGAACTGCAAGTGCCGGAGCCGTCCGAGCAGGCCTGCCGGCGCTACCACGCCGCCCACCCGGGCTTTGGCAGCCAGGGCGAGAGCGCGCATCTGCGCCATGTGCTGTTCGCCGTCACCCCGGGCGTCGATGTGGCCCTGCTACGCCAGCGTGCCGAGAGACTGTTGCTGGAGCTGCGCTGTGCCGACGACGGCGGCCCGCGCTTTGCCGAGGCGGCGCGCGAATGGTCCAACTGCCCCAGTGGCGAACAAGGTGGTGACCTGGGCTGGCTCACACCCGAGGACTGCGCGCCGGAATTCGGGCGCGAGGTCTTCGGCTCGCAAGAGGTCGGCGTGCTGGCGCGCCTGGTGCACAGCCGCTTTGGCCTGCATGTGGTGCAGGTGTGCGGCCGCAAGGCCGCCAAGCCCATGGCGTTCGACGAGGTGCAGGCCTCGATAGCGCTGGTGCTGCGCCAGCAGGCCTGGGTGAATGCGTTGCGCCAGTACCTGCAGCTGCTGGCAGGTGCCGCCGAGGTCGAGGGCGTGCAGCTGGACGCCGCCGACAGCCCCCTGGTGCAATAGCGCCGCCGCGAAAAGGCTCACTCCATGCCCGACGACGAGCTGCTGCAGCGGCTGCGCCGCTTTCACCTGGACGCCTTTCCGCAGTACCGCGAGCAGTTCCAGACCCTGGTGAGCCAGGGCCAGAACCCGACCACGCTGTTCATAGGCTGCTCGGACTCGCGCCTGGTGCCCTATTTGCTCACCGGTGCGGGGCCGGGCGAGCTGTTCTTGGTGCGCAACGTGGGCGCCTTCGTGCCGCCCTATGACGGCTCTTACGGCCACCACGGCACGGCCGCGGCCATAGAGTTCGCGGTGCTGAGCCTGCATGTGAGCCGCATCGTGGTCTGCGGCCACAGCCACTGCGGGGCCATCAAGGCACTGTATGGCGAGGTCTCGCCCGAGGCGCGCAACCTGCAGCGCTGGCTGGACCTGGGGCGCGAGGCCGTGCTGCCGGTACAGTGCTGCCCCGAGGCCCTGCGCCGCACCGAGCAGCGTGCCGTGGTGCTGCAACTGGAACGCCTGATGGACTACCCCATGGTGCGCCGGGGCGTCGAGGAAGGGCGCATCACGCTGCACGGCTGGCATTACGTGATCGAGGACGGCGAGGTGCATGTGTTTGACGTCAGGACCGGCGACTTCGTCGCCGCCTCCAAGGCCGACAGCAGCGGCACCGGGCCCTACCCGCCGTACGTGGAGCATGATGGACAAGTACTCGTGGATTGATGGCCAGGGCGCCGATCTGGCCGCCGCGCTGCTGCACTCGCGCCAGACCATCTTGCCCAAGCGCCTGGCTGCGCCGGGGCCGGATGCGGCGCAACTGCAGGCCATCTTGGCGGCGGCCGGCCAGGCACCCGACCATGGCTGCCTGCTGCCCTGGCGCTTCGTGCTCGTGCCGCAACAGGCGCGCACTGCGCTGGGCGAGGCCTTCGCCCAGGCGCTGCGCGAGCGCGACGCGGCGGCTACGCCCGAGCAGCAGCAGCAGGCGCGCGAAAAGGCCCTGCGCGCGCCCCTGCTGCTGCTGCTGGTGGCCGATGAGCTGGGGGGCGACCCGGACATCGTGCCGGCCGAACGCCTGGTGTCCGCCGGCTGCGCGGTGCAAAACCTGCTGCTCATGGCCACGGCCCTGGGCTTTGGCTCGGCGCTCACCAGTGGCAAGGCGCTGCAGTCGCGGGCGCTGCGCACGCTGTTTGCGCTGAAGGAGGGCGAGCGCGCCCTGTGCTTTGTCAGCGTGGGTACGGTGCAGTCGCGCAAACCAGCGCGTGCGCGCCCCGTGCCGGCGCAATATGTGGCCACGCTGGTGCCCGGCCAGGGCGTCCAGCCGTGGCCGGAAACGGGAGGAAATGCCAATGAAGACCGAGATCAACCACTTTGACGACCTGTTGCAGGCGGCGCGCGCGCACCGTGAACGCCAGCGCCTGCTGTTCGTGTTTGCCGGCACCGAGCTGCCCGGTGACGCCACGCCCGATCAACGCGAGCGCTTCGCCCAGGGCGAGGGCGGCGTGCTGGTGCCCATGATGTGCGTGGATCGGCTGCCCGAGGAGCTGGAGTCGTTCGACGCGCTGTTGCGCGAGTCCCTGCAGTTCGAGCCGCCGGGCCAGCCCTGGCGCCTGGTGTTCACGGCGGCGCTGTCGGGCACGCCCGCCAAGGCACCGAGCGAGGGCGATGCCGAGCTGGTGCTGAACCGCATGGTGGAGGCGGTGAAGACCGGTGCCTTTGGTGCCTATCTGCCATTCAACCGCGACGGGCAACCCGTGCGGCTGGGGTAAGCGCTCATGACGACCCGTGTTTCCCTGCCCGGCATGCACAGCCCGGGCGCCGGCTTCGATGAGCCCTTTGACATGCTGGATGCCTGCCACGACCGCGTGCGCCGCTCGCTGGACTTGCTGCGGCGCCTGCGTGAGTATCTGCAAGGCCACGCCTGCGACGACTCCGCGCGCCAGGCGGCGCGCGACGTGCTGCGCTACTTCGACATCGCGGCGCCGCTGCACCATGAGGACGAGGAGTTGCATGTGTTTCCGCCACTGCTGGCGCAAGGCACCGGGCAGGTGGTGGCCCTGGTGCGCCAGCTGCAGCGCGACCATCTGTTGATGGCCGAGCGCTGGGCCGCCGCGCGCGGCGCGCTGCAGGCCATGGCCGACGGATCGCTGGCGGCCTTCACGCCCGCGCAGGATGCGGCGTTTGACCAATTCGTGGAATGCTACGCCGATCATCTGCGCCACGAGGACGACAGCATCTACCCCGTGGCGCGTGCGCTGCTGGATCTGGACGCCCAGCAGGCCATGGGGCAGGAGATGGCGCGGCGCCGGGGCGTGGCACGCTGATGGGCGGCCCCCAAAACGAAGGCGCCGTGGCTGTCGGCCACGGCGCGCTGTGCCCCTGTCACGGAGCGGCGGCCTACCGGGGGTGGGCCGCAAGGGGGCGGTAAGGCCCCTGAAACTCAATGCACTACGACGGGATTTTGCGCCAGTCCGACGTAGCTGTCCAGCGTATCTTCCACCTCTTCCTGGGTGGGTGTGTCGCGCTGCCAGGCCAGGATTTGCTGCTGGAATAGCTCCGCCCAGGAGCCGTCCAGGTACACCTCCTTGCCCGAGCGCTTGTCCACGATCTCGAAGCCGTGGCGCATCAGCTGGGGCGGGGGGGCGGCTTTTTCGGCCGTCTCGCCCAGATCCGCGTCCGGCAGCATGTGAACCACCACAAAAGAGTCAGAGTCGTAGAGCATTTTCATGGTGTGATCCCCCTATAGCTATGGCTATCAGATGGCAACGCTTGAACGAAGTTCAAGGCCTACCTCCCTGCCCCAGTATTCCATGGAAATCACGCGCCCGCAGTCTTGCGCCGCAATGGGCGGGATAGTCCCCGGCTGGGCAGGCGATCAAGGCGCCGCGTGGCCGCTGAGCAACAGGTCGACAAAGTCGCCATTGGCCTGCGTCAGGCGTATGCGCACCGGCAGGTAATGCAGGGCAGTGCCCAGCCATAGCTCGGCCTTTTGTTCGTAGGGCTGGCCCTCGGCCGGCAGGCGCTCCAGCTTCAGGGCGGGTGTGCTGCCGGCCGGCAAATCCAGGGTTTCCGGCCCCTGGACGCCAAAGGTCCAGCGGTCGGCCTTGCGCGCGCCCACCGTGGTCAGCGTGATCTGCGTGCCGGGCGGGTAGCGCTCGGGCGCCGCCGCCAGCATGGCGCCCAGCTGTATGAATACGCTGAGGCGATCCTGCGCCCCGTCGCCAATGCTGGCGCGCGGGGTGTTGGCGCTGAAGATGACCTCGTGACGCTCGAAGTCGAAATGTGCCGCCTGCTCGCTGCGCACCTTGTCGCCAAAGCGCTCGGGGCGCAGGCCCCGGGGCGTGATGCTGCCCACGCTGCTCTGTGAGCGCGAGCCGAGCAGGAAGGCCTTGACCTGCTGGCGTGCCTCGTAGTGCTGGCCGTCCTGGCGCCACAGCAGTTCGGCGCTGGCGCTGTAGTGAAAGCGCTTCACCTCGCCCACCACGTCGAACGTCAGGCGCGTGGAAGGCGGCAGCAGCACCGGCGGCGCCTGCGCACTGGCGCTGGCGCCGGCGGTGCCCGGGGGGCGGATCTCCACGCCGGCGCTTTCGGCCGGCGCCTGCGCCGCCGCCTCGGCCGTGGCGGCCGGCGCGGCAGCGCTGGCGGCGGCTGCGGGTTCGGGGGCGGGTTCCGCTGCGGGTTCGGCCGTGGCCGTGGCATCGCTGGCCTGGGCCGCGTCGGGGGCGGCCGGCGCGCTGGGCTCGGCATCCATGCCGGGGCTGTCCTGGCTGACCACGTTGGCGTCGGCCGGGCTTTCCTCGACGCCGGTGGCTGGGGTGGTCGGCCGCGGCCTGGGCTTGCGCGCCGGCTTTCTGGCCGGGCGCGCCCTGGGGGCGGGCGCTGGCGCGGCCTGCAATTCGGGCTCCGGGGCGGCCGCTGGCGGCGGCGCCAGCATGCGCGTGTGAAATGCCACGGGCTGTGGCGCCTGGCTAGTCCCGCCGCCCAGCGGCAGGCCGAACAGCACCAGCCAGTGCAGTAGCAGCACCAGGGCGGTCAGCGGCAACAGGGCGCGGCGGGGCATGGCTAGAATTTTCGGCTTTGTGTGCAATCAACCCGCCGCGCCGCCCTGGGCGCGGGCGCTAACATGGAGGGCCTGGCCCATGAAACTGGCGACTTACAAGGACGGTTCGCGTGACGGCCAGCTGGTGGTAGTGGCGCGCGACCTGGGTGCGGCCCATTATGCGACCGGCATCGCCAGCCGGCTGCAGCAGGTGCTGGACGACTGGAACTTCCTCGCACCCCAGCTGCAGGAGCTGTACGAGCAGCTCAATGCCGGCCGCGCGCGCCACGCCTTCGCCTTCGACCCGCGGCAGTGCATGGCGCCGCTGCCGCGTGCCTACCAGTGGGCCGACGGCTCGGCCTATCTGAACCATGTGGAGCTGGTGCGCCGCGCGCGCGGCGCCGAGGTGCCGGCGAGCTTTTACACCGACCCGCTGATGTACCAGGGCGGCAGCGACGACTTCCTCGGCCCCTGCGACGACGTGGTGGTGCCCAGCGAGGCCATGGGCATAGACTTCGAGGCCGAGATCGCGGTCATCACCGGCGACGTGAAGATGGGCGCGGGGCCCGACCAGGCGCTGGACGGCGTGCGCCTGGTGCTGCTGGCCAACGATTGGTCGCTGCGCAACCTGATTCCCGCCGAGCTAGCCAAGGGCTTCGGCTTCTTCCAGGCCAAGCCCGCCACAGCCTTCAGCCCCGTGGCCGCCACGCTGGACGAGCTGGGCGAGGCCTGGCAGGGCGGGCGCGTGCACCTGACGCTGCAGTCGAGTTGGAACGGGCGCCGGGTGGGCATGTGCGAGGCGGGCCCGGAGATGACGTTCCACTTCGGCCAGCTCATCGCCCATATCGCCAAGACGCGCAACGTGCGCGCCGGCTCCATCGTCGGCAGCGGCACGGTCAGCAATCAGGACTGGGCCAAGGGCTATAGCTGCATCGCCGAAAAGCGCTGCATCGAGACCATCCAGGACGGCAAGCCCTGCACCGAGTTCATGAAGTTTGGCGACAGCATTCGCATCGAGATGAAGAACAAGGCCGGGCAAAGCCTGTTTGGCGCCTTAGACCAGCAGATTGCCGCACCGCAGTGATTTTAGACAAATTGGCCGTCAGCGCTTATCTGGTAAGCGTTAATAGCTATGGTTTTTGTTTGGCTGATCAGGCGCTGGTCACGGCCTGCACCTGCACCGTGCAGTCGTAAAACGTGGGCCCCGCGCCCAGGTCGGTCAGGGCCTGGCTGGTGACCTCGTTGACGTTGGTGCCGCCATGGCCCAGCTTGCGCCACCACACGCCCAGGCCGTTGACCACGCCGGGGCGCGCGCGGCCGTTCAGCGTGGCGTGGCATGCGTAGCTGCCGCGGCCGTTGAACACGCGCACCAGGGCGCCCTCGGCGATGCCGCGCGCGGCCGCGTCCTCGGGGTGCATCTCCAGCACTGGGCGGCCTTCTATGTCGCGCAGGCTTTGCAGGTTGACGAAGGTGGAGTTGAGGAAGTTGCGTGCCGGCGGCGAGATCATGGCCAGCGGGTACAGGGCCGAGCCGCCCGCCACCTCGTGATTCGGCACATGGCCGGGCAGCGGGTCAAGCCCCTGATCCGCCAGGCGCTGGCTGAAGAATTCGCACTTGCCCGACGGCGTGGGAAAGCCGCCCTCGGCAAACGGCGCCTCAGGCACCGGCAGGGGGACAAAGCCCTGATCCAGCAGCAGGGCAAAGTCCACCCGGTCGCCATAGGCCTGGCGGCACAGCTGCTCGTCCGTGTCGGCAAAGCAGGGCTCGGTGAAACCCATGCGCGCCGCCAGGTCGCGGAAGATCTGTGCGTTGCTGCGTGCCTGGCCCTGGGGGGCAATCGCCGGGCGGTTCAGCAGCACGTCGGTGTGGCCGTAGGCCAGGTGCACGTCCCAGTGCTCGAGCTGGGTGGTGGCGGGCAGGATGTAGTCGGCGTAGTCGGCGGTGTCGGTCTGGAAATGCTCCAGCACCACGGTGAACACATCCTCGCGCGCAAAGCCCTGCACCACCTGGGGCGAGTCGGGCGCCACGGCCACGGGGTTGCTGTTGTAGACCACCAGGGCCTCGATCTGCGGGCCGAAGGCGGGCGATGTTGCGCGCAGCAGGTCGTCGCCTATGGTCACCATGTTGATGCTGCGCGGGCTGCGGCCGGCCAGCAGATCCGGGCGCTGCAGCTGCGCGCGCTGCACCGGGAAGGCGCCCGAGCTTGACAGCAGCATGCCGCCTGCGCGCTCGCGCCAGGCGCCGGTGAGCGCCGGCAGGCAGGCCACGGCGCGCACGGCGTTGCCGCCGCCATGGGCGCGCTGCACGCCGTAGTTCAGGCGGATGGCGGCGGGTTTCGTCGTGCCGTAGTCGCGCGCCAGGCGGCGGATCTGCTCCACGGCCAGGCCGCAGACCTCGGCCGCGCGCTCGGGCGGCCATTGCAGGGCACGTGCGCGCAAGGCCTCCCAGCCCAGGGTGTGGCGCGCGATGTAGTCGTGATCCAGCCAGTCGTTCTGGATCAGCTCATGCATCAGCGCCAGGGCCAGGGCGGCGTCGGTGCCGGGGCGCAGCTGCACATGCTCGTGGCATTTCTCGGCCGTCTCGCTCTTGCGCGGGTCTATGCACACCAGGCGCGCGCCATCGCGCTTGGCCTGCTGGGCGATGCGCCAGAAATGCAGGTTGCTGCCAATCGAATTGCTGCCCCAGATCAGGATCAGCTTGGACTCGGCAAAAAACTCGACCTTCATGCCCAGCTTGCCGCCCAGCGTATGCACCAGGCCCTCGCCACCGGCGGTGGAGCAGATGCTGCGGTGCAGCAGCGAGGCGCCCAGGCGGTGGAAGAAACGCCTGTCCATGCTCTCGCCCTGCACCAGGCCCATGGTGCCGGCGTAGCTGTAGGGCAGTATGGCCTGGGGGTCGCGCGCGGCGATGGCGCCCAGGCGCCGGGCGATGTCGTCCAGCGCCTCGTCCCAACCGACGGGCGTGAACCGGCCGCTGCCCTTGGGGCCCGTGCGTTTCAGCGGCGTAAGGATGCGCTCGGCATGGTGCGTGCGCTCGGCATAGCGCGAGACCTTGGCGCACAGCACGCCGCCCGTGGCCGCATGCGCCGGGTTGCCCTGCACGCGCAGGGCGCGGCCGTCCTCCACGGTGGTGATCAGGGCGCAGGTGTCGGGGCAGTCGTGCGGGCAGGCGCCGCGTACGGTGGTCGTGGTCATGGCTGGGGCCGGGTGGGCAGGTGGCAGGGGCAACCGCGCATTTCACCATGAAGCAGTGCGCCGGGGCGCTTGCATGGTCTCTTGCATGTCCCGTGTGGTGGCAGGCTTGCGCCGCCAGGGCTAGACTGTCACGTTCCAAGGAAACAAGCGCCGAGCACATCATGAAACTCCTAGACGCCATTGCCGCAGCGGCCCCCACCATCGCCGTCGTGCGCCGCGACATACATGCCCACCCCGAGCTGTGCTTCAAGGAGGAGCGCACCGCCGACGTGATCGCCGCCAAGCTCACCGAATGGGGCATTCCCATACACCGCGGCCTGGGAACCACGGGCGTGGTGGGCATAGTGCAGGGGCGCGACGGTGGCGCCTGCGGCCGGGCCGTGGGCCTGCGCGCCGACATCGACGCCCTGCCCATGCAGGAGTTCAACACCTTCGCCCACGCCAGCAAGCACCACGGCAAGATGCACGCCTGCGGCCACGACGGGCACACGGCCATGCTGCTGGCGGCGGCGCAGTATTTCGCTAAGCACGAGCACCGCGACTTCGACGGCACGGTGTACCTGATCTTCCAGCCGGCCGAGGAGGGCGGCGGCGGCGCGCGCGAGATGATCAAGGAAGGCCTGTTCGAGCGCTTTCCCATGCAGGC
>JAFEES010000510.1 GCA_018240995.1 Pseudomonadota bacterium
ACAGGTCGCGCGTGCCGCCGGTGCAGAACACCGGCCCGCCAAAGCCTTCACGCGCCAGCAGCGGCAGGTAGCCCGAATGATCCAGGTGCGCGTGGGTGAGGATGACGGCGTCGATCTCCTGCGCCGCCACCGGCAATGGCCGCCAGTTGCGCTGGCGCAGGAGCTTGTAGCCCTGGAACAGGCCGCAGTCCACCAGCAGCGCCTGCCCGCCGTGGCGCACCAGGTATTTGGAGCCGGTGACGGTGCCGGCACCGCCGAGGAAGGTGAGGCTGACTGGCATTGCGCCCTCCGTAGTGCTGCTATGCCCGCCAGGGTAGCAGGCTCACGCTGCCGCGGGGTGCAGCCGCATGCGCAGCGTGGCGTAGCCCGCGTCCGGCGCCACGGCGCGGGTCGGGGCGTGTTCGTCGGCCAGGGTGATATGGCGCGTGTGCGCCAGCACTTCCTCCATCAGCACGCGCAGCTCCAGCCGTGCCAGCGGCGCACCGGGGCAGACGTGGATGCCGGCGCCGTAGAGCAAATTCAGCGCCGGATCGCGATCCAGGCGGAATTCGTCGGGCTGGCCGAACACGCGCGGGTCGCGGTTGGCTGCGATCCAGTTGATGGCGATGCGCTCGCCCGCGGGCAGCGGGCAGCCGCCCAGCTCCACCGGCCGCGTGGTGATGCGGCGGTTGCCGACCAGCGGGCCGTCGATGCGCAGCACCTCGTCGATGGCGGCGGGCAGCAGGTCGGGGTCGCTGCGCAGGCGCTGCTGCCAGTCCGGGTGGCTGGCCAGCCAGTGCAGCAATATGCCGATGGACGCGGCAATGGTGCCGACCTCGCCCACCGTCCAGTTGCGCAGCACGCTGGCGAGTTCGCGCAGATCCAGCAGGCGCCCATCGACGCGGGTGTGCATCAGCTCGCTGCTGATGTCGTGTTCAGGGGGCACGCCCTGACGCGCCTGGCGCACGCGCTGCACCAGGTCTTCAAACTCCTGCGCCACGGCGGCCGTCTGCGCGCGGTCGCCCGAACGCGTGGCCGCCTGGCTGCGGCGCAGCCACTGCAAGAGCTCGTCCTGCAGCAGCGTGGGCCAGCCCAGAAAGGCCGATTGCACGCGCACGGCAAAGGGCAGGGCGAATTCCTGCGTGATCTCCAGGCTGCCGCCCAGCTGCAGTGCCTCTTGCACGGTGGCGGCCGAGAGCGCCCGGCACGCGGGCTCGAAGCGCGCCATGCGCTCGGGGGCAAAGAAATGGTCCAGCGCCTGGCGGTAGCGTGTGTGCTGCGGCTGGTCGTAGCCGTTGGGCACGGCCGGGTGCGCGGACACGGCGCTGCTGAAAGTGGCGTGGTCGAGCAGCACCTGCATGACCTCGGG
>JAFEES010000511.1 GCA_018240995.1 Pseudomonadota bacterium
ATGTGCCGGCCAACTTCATCGGCTACGGCACCTTCGCGCTGTCGGCCATGGTGGCCTTTGCCTACCTCATCAAGCAGCAGGCCAGCGAGACACGCTGGTACAAGCTGGCGCCGCTGTGGCTGCTGGGCGTGGTGCTGTGCTTCGAGCCCATCGTCTTCCGCCAGGGCGCGGCGACCGAGGGCGGCAGCGCCTACTGGATGGTGTACTTCGGTATCTCGGCGCTGATCGTCGCCGGCATTCTGCTGGGCCGCCGGCGCATTGCCGAGGGGCTGCCGGCGCTGCAGGTGCTGGACGACGTGATGTACAAGTCCATCGCCGTGGGCTTTGCCTTCTTCACCATCGCCACCGTGCTCGGCGCGCTGTGGGCCGCCGAGGCCTGGGGCGGCTACTGGAGCTGGGACCCGAAGGAAACCTGGGCGCTCATCGTCTGGCTGAACTACGCCGCCTGGCTGCACATGCGCCTGATGAAGGGCCTGCGCGGCAGCATGTCGGCGTGGTGGGCGCTGGTGGGGCTGGTAGTGACCACCTTCGCCTTCCTGGGCGTGAACATGTTCCTGAGCGGGCTGCACAGCTACGGCACGCTGTAAATACAAGAGCTGCCTGCGCTCTTGTATCAATACTTTCGAGTGATTTATTAGCTGAAAGTTCGGAATAGCAAGCGCAGGCAGCTATCGTTTTAGGCCGAAAGCAGCCAATGGAGGCCACGCCATGCTTATTCACAGCAATCACAGCGGCTTAGACCACGCGCGCGCCAGCGAGATCACGCCGCGCGCCATCTACGAACAGCGCCGCGCCCTGTTGCGCCTGCTGGCGGCGGGCGCGGGCGGGGCGGCGCTGGCCTCCTGGGCCGGGCGCGAGGCGCTGGCCGCCGCGCGGTCGGGCAAGCTGGCGGCCCTGCAGGGCCAGCGCTCGGCCGTGGCCGGCGCGGTGACCATGGAAAAGCCCACCGAGTACAAGGACGCCACCGGCTACAACAACTTCTACGAGTTCGGCACCGACAAGGCCGACCCCGCGCGCAACGCCGGCACGCTGAAGCCCCGCCCCTGGACGGTGGCGGTGGAGGGCCTGGTGAACAAGCCGCGGCGCTTCGACATTGACGAGCTGCTGAAACTCAGCCCGCAGGAGGAGCGCATCTACCGCCTGCGCTGCGTGGAGGGCTGGTCCATGGTCATCCCCTGGGTGGGCTACTCGCTGGCCGAACTCATCCGCCGCGTCGAGCCGCAGGGCAGCGCCAAGTATGTGGAGTTCGTCACCCTGGCCGACAAGGCCAGCATGCCCGGGGTCAACGGCCGCATCCTGGACTGGCCCTACACCGAGGGCCTGCGCCTGGACGAGGCCATGCA
>JAFEES010000512.1 GCA_018240995.1 Pseudomonadota bacterium
ACGAACTCGCCGTCCACGCCGATCACGTCATGCACGGCGCGGCCCATGCGCGTCATGATCTTCATGTTCACCGCCACATAGGCGCTGTCGGACAGCTCCACGCCCACATGGGCGATCGGGCTGCCCAGCGGGCCCATGGAGAACGGCACCACGTACATGGTGCGGCCGGCCATGCAGCCGTCGAACAGCGGGGCCAGCGTGGCGCGCATCTCGGCCGGGGCCATCCAGTTGTTGGTGGGGCCGGCGTCTTCCTTCTTCTCGGAGCAGATGTAGGTGCGGTCTTCCACGCGCGCCACGTCCGACGGATCGGACCAGGCCAGGTAGCTGCCCGGGCGCTTGGCCGGGTTGAGCTTCTTGAAGGTGCCGGCATCGACCAACTGCTGGCACAGGGCGTCGTATTCCTCTTGGCTGCCGTCGCACCAATGGATCTTCGCCGGCTTGCACAGGGCGGCCATTTCGGCGACCCAGGCGATGAGCCTGGCGTTCTTGACATAGGACGGTGCCTGAATGTTCAGGCCCTGCAGGGTGGGAGCGTTCATCGCGGGCTTCTCTACAAGTTGAAAAACGGTTTTTTCAAAGAGAGCGCACCGGGCTTGTTTGGCACAGGCCTGCGCACCATGGGCGCTGCCTTTGAAAAAACGGCTTGGGTTGAAAGTCGGCCGGGCGGCTGCAACAGGCACCAAGGCTGGGCGGGCACAGCACTGTCAGACCGGAACCCATGATTCTATGAAGCACCCCGGAATTTGTCTTTGGACCAGGGGGTAAATCCATGCAAACTACGCATGACAATATGCATGAAACTATCTGTGCGTGGCGATGGGTGCGGAAACGACAAGGCCCCGCATCGCGGGGCCTTGGGGGTGGGGTAGCGGTGGGTCAGCCCATGAACACGGCAATGAAGGCCAGCAGGAAAATCACCAGCGCCCCCGCGGCGGGAATCACGAAGGGAATCACGTTGACCACCGTCTCAATGGGGTCGGTGGCCGTGGCCACCTCCACGTCGGCGGCGTTAGGGGCAATGGGGTGGTGGCTCATGTGTCTGGTCTCCTGTGTCTGGGCGGCGTGGTTCGGGAAAGTGTAGTCGCGCGCCCGATTGTGGCCCTGAGGCCTAACCCGCATCAGCGCAGCTCGGCCTCCATATTCGCGGCGCGCAGCTGATCCAGCACCTGCTGCACATGGGCCTTGCCGCGCGTTTGCAGCACCAGCTCGATCTCCACGTTCTGCGCCGCCAGCATGGTGAAGGCGCGCTGGTGGTGCACCTCCTCGATGTTGGCGCCGGCCTCGGCCACGGTGGCGGTGATGCGCGCCAGCACGCCGGGGATGTCGCGCGC
>JAFEES010000513.1 GCA_018240995.1 Pseudomonadota bacterium
GGTGCCGCCGAAGAACTGCGCGAGCAGGTGGCCGCCGGCCTGCTGCAAGGCGCGTTCTACATCGGCCCGCACCTGCCGCGCGCGGTGCAGGGGCTGGCACTGCAAACCCAGTACTACCGGGTGGCCGCGCCGCTGGCACGGCACGCCGACCTGCTGCACGCCGGCTGGCGCGACCTGGCCACGTTGCCCTGGATTGGCGCGCCGGCGCAGCACCATGTGCAGACGCTGCTGCGCGATATGTTCGCGCGCCAGGGGCTGGTGGCGCGCCAGGTGCTCGAATGCGACCAGTCGATGGCGCTGCCCGGCCTGGTGCGCTCGGGCGTGGGCCTGGCGCTGCTGCGCGAGGACCAGGCGCTGGCCGCGGCCGAACGTGGCGAGGTCGTGGTCTGGCCGCACGCGCGCGTCGGCGCGCAGCTGTCTTTCATCTATCCGCCATCTGCCGGCCACGATCCGGCCACCGTGGCCACGCTGTCGGCGCTGCGCCGGGTGTGGGGATTGGCGTTTTAACATGCACTAAATTGGGCTCCAGCCATTGTCCACCAAGCGCAAGCAGCTCTTGTTTTTGATATGTCCAAGAAAGACAAACACGCCCATGTGAGCGAGACCCCGGCCACGCAGCTGCTGCGCGCGCAGGGCGTCGCGTTCACCGAACACCCCTACGACTATGTGGAGCATGGCGGCACGGCCGAATCCGCGCGCCAGCTGGGGCTGGATGAACATGCCGTGG
This sequence comes from Pseudomonadota bacterium, assembly GCA_018240995.1. Taxonomy (GTDB): domain Bacteria; phylum Pseudomonadota; class Gammaproteobacteria; order Burkholderiales; family Burkholderiaceae_C; genus Alicycliphilus. The sequence continues at coordinate 728 of JAFEES010000513.1, forward strand.
TCAAGACGCTGGTGATGCAGGACCAGGATGCCAGGCCGCTGATCGTGCTGATGCACGGCGACTGCCAGGTCTCGACCAAGAACCTGGCGCGTCAGATCGGCGCCAAGCACGTCGAACCGTGCAAGCCTGAGGTCGCGCAGCGCCACAGCGGCTATCTGGTGGGCGGCACCTCGCCGTTCGGCACCAAGAAGCCGATGCCGGTGTTCATCGAGGAAAGCATCCTGCAGCTGCCACGCATCGCCATCAACGGCGGGCGGCGCGGCTATCTGGTGCAGCTCGACCCGCAGGTCTGCGTGCGGCTTCTGGCTGCGCGGCCGGTGCAGTGCGCGCTGGCAGAATAGCCATCCCTCTTCAAGCACCCGCAAACCCCGTGAGCCCAGTCCTCCTGTCCCTTGCCGCCACCGTGGCCGCCTATCTGCTTGGTTCGCTGTCGTTCGCCGTCATCGTCAGCCGCGCCATGGGTCTGTCCGACCCGCGTACCTATGGCAGCAAGAACCCCGGCGCCACGAATGTGCTGCGCTCTGGCTCCAAGGCGGCGGCGGCCGTGACGCTGCTGTTCGACGCCCTCAAGGGCTGGCTGCCCGTGGTGCTGGTGCGCTGGTTC
>JAFEES010000514.1 GCA_018240995.1 Pseudomonadota bacterium
TTGGTCAGGCGGGTGAATACCTGGGCCGGCGGCGCGGGCGGCGCGACAAACACCGCATGCCCGGCCGCCGCGCTGGCCTGCGGGTCATGGACCTGGCCCAGCAGGTCGGCGCGCAGGCCATCGACCTGCACCAGGTGCGGCGCGGGTGCCAGGGGGGCGATGGTTTCGGTGACTGCAACGGCGATGCCGTCTTGATTGAGCTGGATGTAGTAAGGCATCAGTAAAACTCCGTCAGTTCCCAGCTCGCAGTGGCCGTGTTGGTGGCGCCGGCGGGGGCTATGTTTTTGGTCGCAGTTATCGTGGTCTGGCTAGTCAAAACGATCTGTATGAGGTCAGAAATACCGCTGTTTCCGGGCACTCCGCCAAGAATGCGCAGCTCTGTTTTGGCGACATTGACGGCTGCGATCGTCACTGCAACTGTTTGTGCTGGTGGAGTCAGACTGATGACGCCACGCTGTATCGATTTGATGGCCCGCGCGCCGAATGGCTTGTAGTTGACACTGTCGCTGGCCGGGTCTGTGGAGCCGGAACCCATCGCCGTCACGCGCACATAAGGCATGTAGTTGTCAGCTGGCGACTTGACGACATCGCTGGGGTAGTAGGTTTTGCCTGACGTCCATGCCGGGGCGCTGGCGCCCATCAGATCGGATGCTCTGCTCATTACTTGTCCTTGGTGAAGTTGTTATGCCGCCATGCACCAGCCAGCGGCCGGAGAGATATAGGCCAGCCGAAAAGGCTGGCGCACGTCGATGTCCATGTCTTCGGCCAGGCCGATGATCAGGTGCCCGTTGCGCGCAATTTTTTGCGCGCTATTGGTTTGCGCGGGAGGCGGGACGATGCCAACCCAGTCGCCGCTGTAGGCCACGGCAGGCAGCGTGAGGACGATGGCGGCGCCGCTCAGGCTGTAGGTTTGAAAGCGCTGAGCGGTGGCATTGCCGGCAATGCTGACCAGCGCGCCAACGGCGTCGCGAGCGATTGGCTCCCAGCTGCCTGGGTCGTTGACGGGGTCGATGGTGCCGCCGCCTGCGCCCTTTCGCCGGTAGGTTTGCCAGCTGCTGGGAGACCAGGCCAGGGCACCGTCGGCATAGGCCTGTCCAGAGACCCATTTGGCCGCGTTGGCGCTGAGGCTGGCGGCCGCGGCCGCCGCCATGGCATCGTCGCGCGCGGCGCTGGCGATGCTGGCGTGGCCGGAGATTGCCGTCAGCTGCGTGGCTACCCATGCAATGGCTGCATTCACCTGCGCAATGAAGCCGGCCATGGCCGCGTAGAAGGCAAAGGTGCGGGCGCTGAAGACCTCGCGCGAGTTGGTCGGCTCGGGGGCCGGCG
>JAFEES010000515.1 GCA_018240995.1 Pseudomonadota bacterium
CACGCCGCGCGGCAGCTGCACGGGCGTGAGGAAGGGAAAGCGCCGCGCATAGGCCTCGTTCTGTGCAAAGCCCATCAGCTGTATGCCGGGCGTCTGCAGCAGCATCTGCACCAGGGGCGATTCGGGCGCCGATACGAACACCAGCGCGTCCAGCCGGCCGTCCAGCAGCTCCACCGTGGCCGGCGTGGGGTCGAGCTGGGTCAGCGCCAGCGCGTCCGCGGGCACGCGATTGGCGTCCAGCAGCCGCTCCATCAACGTGGGCACGCCGCTGCCGGGCGAGCCGACGTTCACGCGCAGGCCGCGCAGCTGGTGCAGGCCGTCGAGCCGCGCCGTGCCGTGCATGCGCCTGGCCGCATCGGCGCGGTAGAACAGCCAGATAGGCTCCACGAACAGGCTGCCCAGCGAGACCAGCTCGTCACTGTCATCGGGGCGCAGCTCGCCCGTGCCGCCCTGCACGAAGGCCAGGTCGGCGCGCCCGTCGCGCAGCAGCTGCAGGTTGGCTGAAGATCCGTCGCTTTCCAGCAGCACCACCTCGAAGCCATTGGCGGCCAGCGCATCCTGGTAACGCTTGCCAAAGGCCTCGTAGGCGCTTTGCGCGGGGCCGGTGGCCAGCGTTACCTGGTGCGGCGGCGTGGGCTTGAGCCAGTGGAAGGCCAGCACCACCAGGCCCACGCCCAGCACGGCCAGCGGCCCGGCCGACAGCAGCAGGTCGCGCAGTGACAGCAGCAGGTTGCGCAGGCGGCGCGACATCTGTCCCATGGTTCAGCCCCCGGCCTGCGTCAAGTCGGCGTGACTGGGCAGCCGCAGTCCATCGGCCAGGGTCAGCGTGCGCGCGGCCAGCACGGCGCGCACGGTGGCGCGGGCCACGGCCTCGGCGGCCATGGTGGCCAGCACCATCATGCCGGGGTGCCGCGCGTGCACGCCGGTGGCCAGGGTGAACAGGGTGTCGCCGTCGCTCATGGTGTGCACCGGGTTGATGGCGCGCGCCAGCCCGTCATGCCCGGCCACGGCCAGGCGCTGGGCCTGCACCTTGGTGAGAAGCGCGTCGGTGGCGATCACGCCTATGGTGGTGTTGCTGCCGGCCAGCAGCGGGTGCGGCGGCTCGCCGGCCAGCAGGGCGCGGCGGGTGCCCCGCAGTTGCAGGCCGTCCGGCGTGCGCGCGCCGGCCAGGGGCAGGCCGGTGTCGGGATCGACCACGTCACCCACGGCGTTGCAGGCGATCAGCGCACCCACCGTCACCCCCGCCACGGTGACCGATGCCGTGCCCAGCCCGCCCTTCATGGCGTGCTGCATGCCGAACATCTTGCCGACCACCGCGCCGGCG
>JAFEES010000516.1 GCA_018240995.1 Pseudomonadota bacterium
GGCATCGGTGATGTCGGCGGCCAGCTTGACGGCGGTCTTGGTGGGTAGCTCGGCCAGCAGCAGGCGCAGCACGCGCTCGGCCGCGGCACTGTCGTCCTGCGCCACGGGCGCGGGGTGCAGCAGCACCACGAATTCACCCTTGGTGCGCTGCGCCGCGCCCTGCAGCCAGGCGCTGAGGTCTTGCGCGCCATGGGTGCTGACCTCTTCGAACTGTTTGCTGAGCTCGCGCGCCAGGGTCACGCGGCGCGCGCCCAGCACGGCCAGGGCCTGTGCCAGTTCTTGTATGCGGTGCGGCGCCTCCAGCAGCACCACGCAGCGCGGCTCGGCGGCCAGGCGCTGCACGGCGGCGGCGCGCTCGGCATGCTTGGCAGGTAGAAAGCCGGCGAATACAAAGCCGCTGCTCTCGGCCGTGTGGGCCACGGCGCCGGCCACGCTAAGGGCCGTGGTCACGCTGCTGGCGCCGGGCAGGGGGATGCAGCGCAGGCCGGCAGTCTGCGCCGCGGCCACCAGGCGCGCACCGGGGTCGCTGACGCCGGGCGTGCCGGCGTCGCTTACATAGGCCACGCGCTCGCCGGCCTGCAGGCGCTGCACCACGGCCTGCGCGGCCTGGGCCTCGTTGTGCTGGTGCAGCGCCAGCAGGCGCTCGCCGGGTTTGTCTATGCCGTAGGCGCGCAGCAGCGCCTGGGTGTGGCGCGTGTCCTCGCAGGCGATGGTGTCGGCCAGTTGCAGCACATGCAGGGCGCGCAGGCTGATGTCGGCCAGGTTGCCGATGGGTGTCGCCACCACGTACAGGGCGCCCTGCGGATAATGCTGCGCAGCCGCGGCGTCGCGCGCGGCATGCAGGGCGGAGGCAAAGGATGCGCTCAATGGGGTTCCTCGGCAAAAAAATCATCGGCGCTGCCGCGCCAGCGAACAACACGCGCGCGTTGGGGCAGGCGGCGGAAGACCGGGCCCTGGCCCATCTCATCGCGGCCGGCCTGGCGCTGGTGGAGCGCAATTATCGAACCCCGGGGCGCGGCGGCGGCGAGATCGACCTCATCATGCGCGCTGGCGACGGCACGCTGGTGTTCGTGGAGGTGCGCAGCCGCCGCAGCGCCGGCTTTGGCGGCGCGGCCGCAAGCATCGGCGCGAACAAGCGCAAAAGCATTGTTTTTGCGGCCCAGCACTATCTGCTGCGCTGGCCTGCGCCCCCGCCCTGCCGTTTCGACGCCGTGCTCATCGAGGACGGGCAGGTGCAATGGCTGCGCGCCGCCTTCGACGCGGCCTAGTACAGCAACACGGAAATATCGAAACATGAAAGCGCGCCTTCGCCCCCAT
>JAFEES010000517.1 GCA_018240995.1 Pseudomonadota bacterium
GCTGGCGGCGCGTGGCTTACGGTACGTCGCGGCGCGGCGAGCCGGTGAACAGCTGACGCGGGCGGCCGATCTTGTACTCGGGGTCGGCCAGCATCTCGTTGAGCTGGGCGATCCAGCCCACGGTACGGGCCAGCGCGAAGATGCCGGTGAACAGACTCACGGGGATGCCGATGGCGCGCTGCACGATGCCCGAGTAGAAGTCCACGTTCGGGTAGAGCTTGCGTTGCACGAAGTAGTCGTCTTCGAGGGCGATCTGCTCCAGCTTCTTGGCCAGTGCGAACAACGGGTCGTTCTCCAGGCCCAGCGCGGCCAGCACCTCGTTGCAGGTTTCCTGCATGAGCTTGGCGCGCGGGTCGTAGTTCTTGTAGACGCGGTGGCCAAAGCCCATCAGCTTGACGCCGCTGTTCTTGTCCTTGACCTGCTCCATGAACTCGCCGACCTTGGCCACGCCGCCGTTGCGCTGGATGTCTTCCAGCATGTTCAGGCAGGCCTCGTTGGCGCCGCCGTGGGCAGGGCCCCACAGGCAGGCCACGCCGGCAGCAATGGCGGCAAACGGATTGGTGCCCGAGCTGCCGCACAGACGCACGGTGGAGGTGGAGGCGTTCTGCTCGTGGTCGGCGTGCAGGATGAAAATGCGGTCCATGGCGCGCTCGATCACCGGATTGACCACATAGTCCTCGCAGGGCGTGCCGAACATCATGCGCAGGAAGTTGCCGGAGTACGACAGCTCATTGCGCGGGTACATGTAAGGCTGGCCGACGCCATACTTGTAGGCCATGGCCACCAGCGTGGGCAGCTTGGCAATCAGGCGGATGGCCGAGATCTCGCGGTGCTTGGGGTTGTTGATGTCGGTGCTGTCGTGGTAGAAGGCGGACAGCGCGCCGATCAGGCCGGTGAGCACGGCCATGGGGTGGGCGTCACGGCGGAATCCACGCAGGAAGAACTGCATCTGCTCGTTCACCATCGTGTGTTTGAGCACCAGCTTGTGGAAGTCATCGCGCTGACCATCATTGGGCAGTTCGCCGTTGAGCAGCAGGTAGCAGGTGTCCAGGTAGTCGCACTTGGTGGCCAGTTGCTCGATGGGGTAGCCGCGGTACAGCAACTCGCCCTTGTCGCCGTCGATGTAGGTGATGGCCGACTGGCAGGCTGCGGTGGACAGGAAGCCCGGGTCATAGGTGAACATGCCCGTCTGGCCATACAGCTTGCGGATGTCGATCACATCCGGGCCGATGCTGCCCTGGTACACGGGCAGTTCCATGCTCGGGCTGCCATTGCTGAACGATAGCGTCGCTTTGTTGTCTGCCAGTTTCATT
>JAFEES010000518.1 GCA_018240995.1 Pseudomonadota bacterium
ATTGCAATAATGTAGATATCTCTATAATTTACTATTCACACCACCCCACGCAACGCACGGGTGGCAGGCCCTTATGGGGATTCGCGACCGGTTCGAAGGGGTTGACGGGGCGCCGCCGAGGGCTCACCAAGACTCGGGTGACTGCGCTGGCGCGGCACGGGTTCACCAGGACACTACAACCCAGGCGTCACGTCATCGTCGCGGCGATGGAATGCCACAACCCAAGCTCAGTCAACGCTAATTCGGCGTCTTTAGTCTCACCAGTACGCAAATCCCTGCGGTTCACTGGAGAGACACCATGATTACCCACAAAGCATCCCTCGCCGCCCTGGCCACCGTGCTGGCCGCCAGCGGCGCCATGGCGTATGCCGCGGCAGGGGGCGAGGGCAACGACGCCCTGGCCGCGGCCCAGGCCCCGGTATCGCTGATTCAGGCCATTGCGGCGGCCGAGCAGCACGCTGGCGGCAAGGCCACCCGCGCAGCGTACGAACACAGCCGCAAGGGCGCGTATTACGAGGTCGAGGTCGTGCAGGGCCAGCAGGTCTGGGACGTTCGCGTCGATCCGCAGAAGGGCTCGGTGATCACCGCCGCGCTCGACAAGAAGGACAAGGCGGGCCATGAAGACAAGGCCGATTGACCCGCATCGGCCCCAGTAAGGGCACCCAACCATCCACCATTTACCCATGGAGCGCCGGGCGTTGACCGCCCGGCATTTTTTTATGGAAACACTGAACCACGATCTGTTCCTCTGGCTCAACGCGCCTGAGCATCCCCAGGCCTGGGTATTGGCCTGGGCCATTTTTTGTGCGCAATGGTTGGTGTTTACCGCGCCGCTGCTGGTCATCGAAGCCCTGTGGCGCGGCAGCGCCAATGCGCGACGGGCGGCGCTGTGCGCCTGTGTGGCGGCGGCGCTGGCTATGCTCGCAAGCTATGCCATAGGGCGACTGTGGCCCCACCCACGGCCCTTCATGATCGGCATGGGGCAGCAACTGCTGGCGCACAAGCCGGGGGCTTCGTTTCCGAGCAGCCATCTGAGCTTCTGGTGGGCTGTGGCACTGGCCTGGCTGCTGCAGCCGGGCCAGCGACACTGGGGTGTGGCACTGGTGTTGCTGGGCCTGCCCATGGCCTGGGCGCGCATCTACCTCGGCGGACATTTTCCGGCGGACATGCTCGGCGCCGCCCTGGTGGCGCTCGCTTGCGCTGCATTGGCGGCGCTGTTGGCGCGCAGCCATTGGGAATCGTTGCAGGGCTTGGCAGAGCGCCTGCGCCTGGGCCGTGGCTTTCTTCGTTGATGCGGGGCTATGC
>JAFEES010000519.1 GCA_018240995.1 Pseudomonadota bacterium
ATGACCCGAAGGTCAAGTACGCCGCCGTCAACTCTTAATTGCCGGGTGAATAGATAGGCGCCGCCGCCTCCGTCCTAGTGGAACTACGTGCCCCTCCCCTCCGCGAACGGCGATGCCGCTTGGGCTATGTTCAACTGAGCAGCCGCGACGACCTGGGCACATGTGCCATCAGAAACTCCATCTGATCGGCCAGGATGCGCCGGTTGCGCAGGATGAAGTCTTCCCACAGGCTGGGCACGTAGGGGGCGTACAGGAGCGGCATGTGCGCCTGCTCGGGCGTGCGCGGGCCCTTGCGGTGGTTGCAGGCGCGGCAGGCGGTGACCACGTTCATCCAGTGGTTCAGGCCGCGGCTGGCAAAGGGCACGATGTGTTCGCGCGTCAGGTCTTGCTCGTCGAAATGGCCGCCGCAGTAGGCGCAGATGTTGCGGTCGCGCGTGAACAGCTTGGCGTTGGTGAGGCTGGGGCGCAGGTCGAAGGGGTTGATGTGCGGCACGCCGCGCGTGCCTATGATGCTGCTGACCGCGATCTGCGACTGCTCGCCGGTGACGGCGTTGTGCCCGCCGCGAAACAGCGCGATCTGGGCGCCTATCTCCCAGCGCACCTCGCCCGCGGCGTAATGCGTGACCGCCTGCTCCAGCGTGATCCACGATTGCGGCAACCCCTGGCCCGAGAGCTTCAAGACCTTCACCACCCGCCTCCTGTCATGCAGTACAAGAATAGCAACGTCGATGTCTCGCCGGCCGCACCCATGCACGCGCCGGTAGCGCACAATATACCCCTTTCGTAATAAACAGGCGCCAAGCGCTTGATGGACTTACGCCAAACGCTATTAAAAACAAAGCACTGCGATGAAGATCTTCCGCGGCTTCCATCACCCGCAAGTGGCCAGGGCCTGTGCGCTCACCATAGGCAACTTCGACGGCGTGCATCGCGGCCACCAGGCCATGCTGGCGCTGCTCAATAGCGAGGCGCAGCACCGCGGCGTGGCCAGTTGCGTGCTGACCTTCGAGCCACACCCGCGCGACTATTTCGCCGGCCGGCAACAGCGCCCCGACATTGCCCCGGCGCGCATAGGCACGCTGCGCGACAAGCTGGCCGAGCTGGCACGCTGCGGCGTGCAACAGGCCGTGGTGCTGCCCTTCAACGACAAGCTGGCCAGCCTGCCGGCCCAGGCCTTCATCGAAGACGTGGTGGTGCGCGGCCTGGGCGCGCTGGCGCTCACGCTGGCGGCGGCGCAGGTGCTGCTGGGCTGGTGGTGGAACGGCCGGCCCTTGCTCGACAGCCTGCTGGCCGGCATCGCC
>JAFEES010000051.1 GCA_018240995.1 Pseudomonadota bacterium
GTCCGAAAGCGACATCGTGCAGGGGCTGGGCTGCGGCGCCGACGACTTCATGGTCAAGCCCGTGCGCATGGCCGAGTTCTCCGCCCGCGTCGGGGCCCTGTTGCGCCGCGCCTACCCGGACAACGCCAACGGCGTGCTGGAATTCGGCCGCTACCGCTTCGTGTCCGACTCGCGCAGCCTGGAGGTGGATGGCGCGCCCGTGGAGCTGAAGGCGCGCGAATACGAGCTGGCGCTGTTCCTGTTCCAGAACATGGGGCGGCTGCTGTCGCGCGACCACCTGCGCGAGGTCATCTGGGGCCATAGCGCCGAGGTCATCTCGCGCTCGCTGGACACCCATATCTCGCGCCTGCGCAGCCTGCTCGACCTGCGCCCCGCCAACGGCTACATGATCAGCGCCGTGTATGGCGTGGGCTACCGCTTCGAGGCCGTCAAGCCCGGTGCGGCCGAGGGCGCCGGCAGCGGCAGCAGCCTGGCGCAATAGCACCGACCAACACCCCATGCGGCCTGGCCCGGTACGGCGCCGGCACGCCCGGACAACGAGGGAGAGAAAACCATGCACGCCACACCGACAAGCCGCCCGCGAGCGCACCCTGCGCTGCCCCTGGCCCTGGCCGTGGTTCTGAGCCACAGCGGCGCACAGGCCGCGCCGCCTGACCTGGAGCACCAGGTGCGCCCCGGCGACACGCTGGAGGCACTGTCCACCCACTACCTGGGCACGCCTCGCCTGTGGCCGCAACTGCAGTCGCTGAACCAGGTGGCCAACCCGCGCCACCTGCAACCCGGCTCGGTGCTGCGCATCCCCATGCGGCTGCTGCCCCTGGGCTCGGCCCAGGTGGACTTCGTGCAGGGCGAGGCCACGGTCACATCACCCGGCAACGCCGGCGCCACGCCCGTGCAGGCGGGCCAGCCCCTGCCGGAGGGCGCGCGCGTGCAGGTGGCGCCCAATTCCTTCGTCACCGTGCGCCTGGCCGACGGCACGCTGATCCGCGTGCATGCCGACTCCGACCTGCAGCTGCAGCAGCTGCGCCGGCGCGGCCGTGCCGGCGATGCGCAGTCGGTGCTGGAGCTGCAGCGCGGCAGCGTGGAAACCACCGTGCCGCCAAGCAGCAGCGGGACGCGCCGCTTCGAGATCCGCACGCCCAAGGCATCCACCAGCGTGCGCGGCACGCGCTTTGCCGTGGCACTGAACGACGACGAGCGCACCCTGACGGCAGTCACCGAGGGCCAGGTGGCCGTGCAGCCACATGACTCGCGCCAAGGGGCCCTGATTGCGGCCGGCCAGGGCGTGGTGGTGGCGGCCGACGGCCGGCTGGGCACGCCGCAGGCGCTGCTGCCCGCGGCCGACCTGGGCGCGCTGCCCGCCGCGGTGCATGACGCCGACTTTCTCAGCCTGGACTTGCCACCCGTGGCCGCGGCCGTGGCCTACCAGGTGCAGCTGGCACGCGACGCCGACTTCAGCGCCGTGCTGCGCGCCGGCTCGTTTGCCTCGCCCCAGGTGCGCATGCGCGCCGTGGACGACGGTAGCTACCACCTTGCCGTGCGTGCCGTGGACAGCGCCGGCCTGCCCGGCCTGGTGGCGCTGCGCGGCATCACCGTCAAGGCCCATCCCGTGCCGCCGCTGTACCAGGCGCCAGCCCAGGGCGCGACCATCTCGCGCACCCAGGGCGAGCTGCTGTGCACACCGGTCGTGGGCGCCCTGCGCTACCGCATCCAGGTGGCCGCCGACGCCGGTTTTGCCGCGCCGGCGCTGGACGAAACCCGCAGCCAGCAATGTGCCGCGCGCGTGCAGCAGCTGGCGCCCGGCAACTATTTCTGGCGCGCCGCCAGCGTGCGCGACCTGCCCGGCGGCGGCGACGACCAGGGCCCCTACGCCCCGGCCCAGCCGTTCACCGTGGCCGACAACCCCAGCGCGCCGGATGCCGCGGCCCTGCAGCTGGCCGGCGAAGGCCCCGCCCTGCAGCTGCGCTGGCCCGGCGAGAACGGCCAAACCTATCGCCTGCAGGTGGCCGCCAGCGAAGACTTCGCCGCGCCCCTGGTCGATGAGCGCCTGGCTGGCCCCGCCTGGACGGCCGCCGGGCTGGCCCCGGGCGTGTATTTCGTGCGCATCCAGACGCGCGACCCGTCGGGGCTGGAGAGCGAATTCTCCACGCCGCGCCTGATCCACGTGCGGGCGGCCGTGCAATCGGGCGGTGGCCTGCCGGTGACCTCATCCGACGGACGTCCCCTGGCGCGCCCCTGATCTGCAGCAAAGCCGCACCAGGCTTGGCACAAACCATGCGATGACGCCATCTGCACAGGCGGGCTACCGCCGCAACCTGCGCCGCGAATGGGTGGCGCTGTCGCTGTTGATACTGGGCCTGGTGGCATGGCTATGCCTTGCCGGCGGCCTGCGCCGCATAGACCACCTGGTGCAGGACGCGGGCATGCGCCTGTACGCGCAGCCGGCAAGCCCGGACATCGTCATCGTGGCCATCGACGACCGCAGCATCGAGTCCATAGGCCGCTGGCCCTGGCGCCGCGCACTGCATGCCCAGCTGGTAGACCAGATCACGGCACAGTCGCCGCGCGCGCTGGGCCTGGACATCCTGTTTGGCGAAGAAGACGCCGACTACCCCGGCGACGACCTGCTGCTGGCCCGCGCCCTGGAGCGCAACGGCCGCAGCGTGCTGCCCGTGGCGCGCCGCGGCGACGGCCCCGGCAGCAGCGCCGACGCGCCGCTGCCCCTGCTGCGCCGCGCCGCCGCGCAGCTGGGCCATGTGCAGCTGCAGCTGGACGAAGACGGCGTGGCGCGCAGCCTGTTCCAGCGCGAAGGGCCGCAGCCCGCACCCTGGCCGCATTTCAGCACCGCGCTGCAATGCGCCGCCGGGCCGGAGCAACCGCAGTGCCTGGGCCATGCCGCACCAGCCAGCGGGCCCTGGGTGCGCGAAGACCTGCGCATCCTGCGCTTTGCAAAGGGCGAGCCGGCGTTCACCACCTACTCCTACCTGGACGTGCTCAAGGGGCAGCTGCCGCCCAATGCGCTGCGCGACAAATACGTCATCGTCGGCGCCACCGCCACCGGCCTGGGCGATATGTTCGCCGCCCCCATGGTGACAGACGCGGAGCGCGTGGCAGGGGTGGAGATGATCGCCCACGCCCTGAACGCCGAGCTGCTGCACTGGCGCATCCGGCCCGCCCCCGTGGCCTGGAACCTGGCCTTCAACCTCACGCCCGTGGCGCTGGCGCTGCTGGCCATCGTGCTGCTGGGGCCGCTGGCCGGCCTGCTGGCCAGCGCCACGCTGTTCCTGGCAACGCTGCTGGCGGCCGGTTTCGCCGCGGCCCTGGTGGGCTGGCAGTTTGCCGCGGCGCCGGCACTGGCCGGCATTGCCGCGGTGTACCCGTTGTGGAGCTGGCGCCAGCTCAGCGCGGCCGCGCATTTCCTGCAGCTGGAGATGCGCGCGCTGCGCGTTGCCGGCCTGCCGCCCTTGGCCGAGGAGTCGGCACGCCCCTCGCTGCGCGGCGACCTGCTGGAGCGGCGCATACACGCGGTGGAAGACGCCACGCGGCGCCTGCGCAAGCTGCACCATTTTGTCAGCGACAGCCTGCAGCACCTGCCCTCACCCACCTTCGTCTGCGACGCCCAGGGGCGTGTGAACCTGGCCAACGAGGCCGCGCTGCACTACCTGCCGGCGGGCCAGGCGCCGCAGGGACAGGCCATCGCCCAGTTGCTGGCCGGGCTGGTGCACCCGCATTCGGGCCGGCCCCTGCTGCCGCAGGACGCCAGCCACATGGCCGAGCTGCCGGCGCAACAGGAGGGGCAGGACGCACAGGGGCGCCACATGCTGACACTGTGCAAGCCGTTCGAGCTCAGTGGCAACACCATCTGGCTCGTCACCCTGGTAGACCTGACCGACATGCGCCGCGCCCAACGGCAGCGCGACCAGGCGCTGCACTTCATCTCGCACGACATACGCGCGCCCGGCGCCTCGATACTCACGCTGCTGGAGATGCGGCGTGAATTCCCCGAGCAGCTGTCGCAGCAAGACCTGCTGGCGCGCATCGAGCGCCATGCGCGCTCATCGCTGGCCATGGCCGAAGGCTTCGTGCAGCTGGCCAGCGCCCAGGCGCATGAATACCATAGCGCCCCCTTCGACCTGGCCGCGGCGTTGGAGGAAACCGTGGACGACGCCTGGGCCACGGCCCAGGATCACCAGGTGCAGTTGCGTATCACCGAGCTGCCACAGGCGGCTCCTATCCAGGGTGATCGTGCCTTGATTTGCCGCGCCATCACCAACATCGTAAGCAACGCCATCAAGTTCAGCCCGCCTGGCTCTGCCGTGCAGTGCGCGCTGAGGGCCGAAGCCACGTACTGGGTGATCAGCGTGCGCGACCAGGGCCCGGGCATTGCGCCCGAGCAACAAAGCCATCTATTCCAGCCCTTCAAGCGCCTGCACGAAGGCAGCCACCCCGGCATCGCCGGCGTGGGCCTGGGCCTGGCCCTGGTGCAAACGGTGCTGCAGCGCCACGGCGGTCAGGTGCAGGTGCGCAGCACCCGTGGCGCGGGGGCCGAATTTCGGCTGCTGCTGCCGCTGCCGGCGCCGTAAAACCCAAGCCAGTGCCTATTGCGCGCCCTTGCCCGTCAAGACCACGCCCACGGTTTCAAACAGGACGATCAAGTCCAGAAACCACGAATGATTCTTGACGTAGTACAGGTCGTATTGCAGTTTCTGCTCTGCATCCTTGACCGAAGCGCCATAGTGGTAGCGCACCTGGGCCCAGCCCGTAAGCCCGGGTTTTACGCCATGGCGCAGCGCGTAATAGGGAATATCCGTCGTCAGGCGCTCAACGAAATAGGGGCGTTCGGGCCTCGGGCCCACCAGGCTCATATCGCCCTTGAGCACGCACAGCAACTGCGGCAACTCATCGATGCGCGTCTTGCGGATGAATTTGCCAACCCGCGTCACGCGAGCATCACCGGCACCAGCCCAGCGCGGTTTGCCGTCTTTTTCAGCGTCCTGGCGCATGCTGCGGAACTTGATGACCTCAAACGTCCGGCCATTCAGGCCCACGCGCTCCTGCCGGTAAAAGACCGGTAGCCCGCTTTCCAGCACCACCAGCACTGTCGCCACGAGCATCACCGGCGCCGCCAGCAAGAGCAAAACGATAGACCCCACGATATCAAACAGACGTTTGACCACGGAACGCAGCATGCCCTGCTTGAAGCCATCGCCAAAGATGAGCCAGCCGGCGGATACCGCCTCCAAATGCACCTGCCCCAGCAGTTTTTCGAAATGTGTCGCCAGATCAATGACTTGCACGCCCTGCAGCTTGCAGTCAAGCAATTCGCGTAGCGGCATGCTGCCGCCGCGGCGCTCATTTACCGCGACCACGATCTCGTTCACGTTATATTGCGCCACGACCTCGGTCAGCGTTTTCCCGGCCGAAACCACATTCAACCCCGGGGCCACCGGATCCCTCTCCTGCGGCCCGCGAAAATGCCCCACCAATTCTATGCTGGGGTCGTTTTTCATCAGTGACTCGGTGACCACGCAGGCACGCGAACCCGTGCCATACACCAGCACCCGCTGGCGCCTGTAGGAAGCCGGCAGCAGGCTGTTACCCAACAGGCGCATGATGAGCATGGCGCTGACCATGATCAGCAATGCCAGCAGCGCCTGTTCGTTATGGTAGGGCGTATTCAAAGGCAGCAGCATCAGGATAATGCCGGCAATTGCCATCGACAGTACAAACGACAATACCGCGCGCGCCCGCACCTGGCCTACCGTCAAATTACCGGGCGACTCATAAATCCCCAGGGTGAAATTGACACCCAGTATTCCGATGGCAATCAGACCGCCACGAATTATCCCAGACGAAAGCAGTGCGCCATTGAAAGCCGCGCCACCCACCTGCCAGGCCATCGTGGCCAACAGTGTGCCAACGATCAGGGCCGCGTACACCAGGGCCTGGAGAATACTTTCCCAACGTAAATAATGATTAAATATCTTGACCATTCCCACCCCTCGCAAGACCCGTTCACTTGTGAAAAAACACAAGGTACAAGATTTGATTTCAATACCTACAGGATTAACGAGCGCCCATCAGATTCCGGTCACACGTTAAAGAAATTTGACAATTCACGTCTCGAATCCGCTACTCCGCTACTCCGCTACTCCGCGACACCTGCGACAGGCTGCGACTACGCCTCTTCGTTGACACAAAATGATACGGCAAGCAACAACCACAGCACAAGTGATACACGCGGAATTTCCATGAAGCTTATCAGGCCGCCCACCATCAAGGCGGCCATGATGGCGCCGCCAAGCACCAAGGCCAGTGGTTCGCGTTGTTGCATCCTTGCCGCCACATGCCATAGCGCCCACAGCACCAGTGCCGCCAACACCAGCAGCCCCAACAGTCCGCGTTCTATGAGCAGCTCCAGCAACAAATTGTCCATGTGCCACGGCAGGAAATTGCCATAGGCAATGCTGCTCCAATGGCGTGGTCCCAAGGATAAATCCGAGTTTTTCAGTACCTGCCGCCCTTTCGGGTCTATGAGTTCAATGGCGGTGATGCCCACGGCCGCATTCGGTTGCAACAGCTTGATGGAAAGCACGCCGCTTCTGCCGACCGCATCCTCATCACCGGATGGAAACGCCGGGCCGAGCAAAGGCAACACGATCCAGCCATCGGCCGCCCCGCCGGCATCAGACACCTGGCGCGTGCGCAACTGGCACTCGGCCGTGTACAGCAGGTACTGCTCGCACAGCTGAACCTTGAGCCACATGGGGACATCGATATGCGCACGCAGGCGCACCGTGTAATGCCCGCCAGACTCCAGGCCGACGCCCTGGGCCAGCGCCAGTTCGCCCCTGGCGCCCGCACGCTGCGGGCCGGAAAGCCGCACCTCGTAACTGCCGTCGGCATGGCGCAGCCACCGCACCCTGCCTGGCAACGCGCCTTCGGCGGCCTGCGCGCTGTAGTGCGCGGGCAAGCGCCCCACGCCCAGGCCCAGCAGCCACTGGCCGGGTGTTTGCAACAGATCCACGCCACGCTTCCAATGCGCCATGCGCTGATACAGGTCGACCTTGGAGCGCACCATGCGATCCGACAGAAAGACCCCGCCCGTCCAGACGACCATGATTTCCAGCACCAGCGCCGCCAGCAGCCAGGCCATGGCCCGGCGATGCCACAGCGTCGCATCGGGCGCCTTGAGGCGGTATTTGTGCGCCAACGCCGCCATGCCCAGCGCAGTGATGATCACCGTCAGGTACAGGCCGCGGGAATAGGTGGTGAGCACCGCATAGGTCGCCAGCAGCGCCAGCGCCGCCGCCGCATACCAGCGCCAGCCATGTGGCGCCGACCACGCCGCCCACCAGGCAAATGGCAGGGCCATGGCCAGGTAGGCGTCGATGGCACCGCCGCCCACATGCATCTCCCAGAACCAGGCCACGGTGCGGTAACCGGTGCTGAAGTCCAGCCAGCCGACATACAGTGCCCGCTCCCACAGCACCGCGCCGCCAATCCAGGCCAGCCCCACCAACATGCCGCGCGCCAGCCGCAATCGGGCTCCCTCGGGCCATCGGTACATGACGGGCATGAGGGCCAAGCCCCAAGCCAGGCTCTTGGCCACGCGCAGCGTATTGCCCGGCAGGTCATAGTCGCCATAAGGCCCCTGCGTCCACAAATCTGCCAGCACCTGGGCCCAGGCCTGTGCGCCGCGCGCATCGTCCAAGCCGCGCCATAGGCCCAGCAGCAGCAGGGGCGGCAGCACCCAGTATGCCCAGCGGATGTCCGCCGGCGTGCGGCCAGCCGGCGGCACCGGCCCGAGCCAGGCCTCACCAGCCCAGCGCAGATAGGCGCCCGCCAGCACGGCAAGCACCAGCAGGTCGGACTCGTCCACCAGCCACCACCCAGTCCACGGGGCAAAACTGGCCACGGGCAACAGGGCCGGCAACAGGAACCACAGGTCTGCGGGGCGCCACATGACCCAGGCCATGGCCGCCGACAACAGCGCCAAGGCCAGGATCGGCGCGACTGGATGCTGCGCGGCAAGCCACAGGCCGACACACGCACACCAGCAGCCAGCCAAGGCCGCGCCAACGCCGCTCACGGCATGGCGACCGCCGTCCCGCAGGGCCAGGAACAAGGCTTACTCCTCCATCGGCGCATCCATCGGCGCCAAAGAAAAAGGCCCTGCGCTATTTTCAAGTAGCGGCAGGGCCTGGTTCGTGGCGGAGAGGGTGGGATTCGAACCCACGGTACGCTTTCACGTACGCCTGATTTCGAGTCAGGTACATTCGACCACTCTGCCACCTCTCCTGTGTGTCGAAACGGCGATTATAGCGGCAAAATGTGCCCCGGTATTTTTACAAGGCAGCAAGCCATGGATGTAGTCTCCGAAGTCTCCGAGCAAGTTTCAGCGCCCTCCACCCCTCCCCCATCGGCTGGCACCAGCACGCGAACGGCAACGCTGCTGGCGGTCACCGCCGGCGCCTTGAGCGCCTGCGGCGGCGGCGGCGCGGGGGATCCGGGCCAGGCTCCGGCCAATCGCCCCGCCGAACCCGCAGGCCCCGTCGACAAGCCCGCATCAGCCAACGAGGCAGCGCGCTTTCTGACGCAGGCCACGCTGGGTTATTCCCGCGCCGAGTTGGATGCGCTGGTGCGCGCGGGCTCGTACGGCGACTGGCTGAATGCCCAGTTTGCCCAGCCACGCAGCCAGTCCTGCTACGACTGGCTGGTGGCCAAGGGCTACGACAATGCAGCCAACATCAACAACACCCAGGGGCTGGACAACGCCATCTGGCGCAAGCTCATCGCCAGCCCGGACGCGCTGCGCCAGCGTGTGGTGCTGGCGCTGTCCGAGTTGTGCGTGGTATCGGTGCTGGGCATCAACGCGTCGTGGCGCCAGTTTGCCGTGGCCAGCTACCTGGACATACTGGATGCCAACGCCTTTGGCAACTACCGCCAGCTGCTGGGGCAGATCAGCCTGAGCCCGGCCATGGGCTACTACCTGACGTTCCGTGGCAACGTCAAGGCCAATCCGGCCAAGGGCAGCGAGCCCGATGAGAACTATGCACGCGAGCTGATGCAGCTGTTCACCATAGGCCTGGTGCAGCTCGGGCCGGACGGCAGCGTGCAAAGCAATGGCGGCAAGCCGGTGGAGACCTACAAACAGGCCGACGTGAGCGGCCTGGCGCGCGTGTTCACGGGCTGGGACCTGGACACCGCAGGCCTGGCCAGCCCCTACCCGCCCGAGGTGATGCGCCGCCCCATGGCCCAGGTGGCAAGCCGCTACGAAAGCGGCAGCAAGACTTTTCTGGGCGTGACGGTGGCGGCGGGCGCGTCGGCCAGCGACAGCCTGAAGACGGCGCTGGACACGCTGTTCAACCACCCCAACCTTCCCGTGTTCGTGGGCCGGCAGATGATCCAGCGGCTGGTGACGAGCAACCCCAGCCCGGCCTACGTGGCCCGCGTGGCGGCGGCCTTTGCCAACAATGGCGCCGGCGTGCGCGGCGACATGCAGGCGTTGCTCAAGGCCATCTTGCTCGACCCCGAGGCGCGCGACGCCAGGCTGGCCGCCACGCCCAGCTACGGCAAGCTGCGCGAGCCCGTGGTGCGCTTTCTCAACTGGGCGCGGGCCTATGGCGCCACCTCGGCCAGCGACGCCTGGGCGATTGGCGACCTGTCCGACCCGGCCACGCGCCTGGGCCAAAGCCCCATGCGCTCGCCCTCGGTGTTCAACTTCTTCCGCCCGGGCTATGTGCCGCCCAACACCACCCTGTCAGACCAGGGCCTGACGGCGCCGGAGCTGCAGATCACCAACGAGGTATCGGTGGCCGGCTACGTCAACTACATGCAGCAGGTGATAGGCAACTCGCTCAAGGGCGACCTGCGGGCCGACTACGCCACGCTCATGCCGTTGGCGGGCAACTCCGCCGCCCTGCTGGCCGAGATCAACCAGGTGCTGGCGGCCGGCGCGCTGTCCGCCGCCACACTGGGGCAGATCCAGGCGGCCGTGGACTCGGTGGCGCCCACCGCTGCCAACGCGCAGCAAAACCGTATCTTCATCGCGCTGACGCTGGTCATGGCGTCGCCCGAATTCATTGCCCAGAAATGAGCCCCTCCATGCCGCATTTCCCCCATATCCAGCCCGACAACGCCTCGCGCCGCAGCTTCCTCAAGCGCGCCTCGGCCCTGTCCATGATGGGCAGCGCCGCGCCCTGGGCCCTGTCGCTGTCGGCCATGGCCGACGCGGCCGCGGCCACCGCTTCGGACTACAAGGCACTGGTCTGCGTCTTCCTGTACGGCGGCAACGACTACGCCAACACCGTCGTGCCCTACGACCAGGCCAGCTACGACGCGCAGTACGCGCTGCGCGGCAACCTGCGCATAGACCGCACTGCCCTGGCGCCCAACCTGCTGAACCCGACCAACGCCCTGGCCGGCGGCAGGCAGTACGCACTGGCGCCGGGGCTGGACCCGTTGGTGCCGCTGTTCAACGCCGGCCAGATGGCCGTGCTGCTCAACGTGGGCACCCTGGTGCAGCCCACCACGCTGGCGCAGTACCAGGCGCGTTCGGTGCCGCTGCCGCCCAAGCTGTTCTCGCACAACGACCAGCAGTCGTACTGGCAGTCGTCCTCGCCCGAGGGCGCGACCTCGGGCTGGGGCGGGCGCATGGGCGATTTGTTTGCCTCGGGCAATGGCAGGTCCACGTTCACCAGCATCGGCGTGTCGGGCAACGCCGTGTACCTGGCAGGCAAGAACGCCGTGCAGTACCAGGTCACCCCGGGCGGAGCGGTGGCCGTCAACGGCATACGCAGCCCGCTGTTCGGCTCGGCCGCCGCATCGTCGGCGCTGCAGGCCCTGATGACCGGCGCGCGCGGCCAGCAGCTGGAAAACGAATATGTGCGCGTCTGCCAGCGCTCTCTGGACGCCTACACGCAACTCAGCGGCGCAGTGGGTGGCGTCAACCTGGCGACCAACTTTCCCAGCGGCAACGGCCTGGCGGATCAGCTGAAGATGGTGGCCAAGCTGATCGCCGCACGCGGTGCCTTGGGCGCCAAGCGGCAGGTGTTCTTCGTGTCCATAGGTGGTTTTGACAACCACGACAGCCTGCTCAAGCTGCACCCGGGGCTGATGGCCAGCGTGGGCAGCGCCATGGCGGCCTTCTACCAGGCCACGCTGGAACTGGGCGTGGCCGACCAGGTGACGAGTTTCACGGCCTCGGACTTCGGCCGCACGCTGGTCAGCAACAGCGACGGCTCGGATCACGGCTGGGGCAGCATGCATTTCGTGCTCGGCGGCGCGGTCAAGGGCGCGGCGTACTACGGCAACGCGCCGGTCATCGCCAGCGGCGGGCCCGACGACGTGGGCCAGGGGCGGCTGCTGCCCAATCTGTCGGTGGATCAGTACGCGGCGACGATGGCCAGCTGGCTCGGTGTGTCGGGCAGCGACCTGGGGCTGGTGCTGCCCAACCTGGGCAACTACAGCGCCCGCAACCTCGGGTTCTTGCGGTAAACGCAACGGACCGAAGCCGGCCCGTTCTCTTGCGCTTACCGCTGCAGCAGCGTCTGCCCCGCCATGTAGGGGCGCAGGGCCTCGGGGACGGCGATGGAGCCGTCTTGGTTCTGGTAGTTCTCCAGCACCGCTACGAGGGTGCGGCCCACGGCCAGGCCCGAGCCGTTCAAGGTGTGCACCAGCTCATTCTTGCCCTGGGCGTTCTTGAAGCGCGCCTGCATGCGGCGGGCCTGGAAAGCCTCGCAGTTGCTCACCGAGCTGATCTCGCGGTAGGTGCGTTGCGCCGGCAGCCAGACCTCCAGGTCATAGGTCTTGGTGGCGCCAAAGCCCATGTCGCCGGTGCACAGGCTGACCACGCGGTAGGGCAGGCCCAGCCTTTGCAATATCGCCTCGGCGTGGCGCGTCATCTCCTCCAGCGCCTCGTAGCTCTTGTCGGGGTGCACGATCTGCACCATCTCCACCTTGTCGAACTGGTGCTGGCGGATCATGCCGCGCGTGTCGCGGCCGTAGCTGCCGGCCTCCGAGCGAAAGCAGGGCGAATGCGCGGTGAGCTTGATGGGCAGCGCACTCTCGGCCAGCACCTCATCGCGCACGACGTTGGTCAACGGCACCTCGCTGGTGGGGATCAGGTACAGCGCCGCGTCATCGGGCACCGGCTCGCCCTCCTGGCCGCCCTTTTTGGCGGCAAACAGATCGGCCTCGAACTTGGGCAGCTGGCCCGTGCCCCTGAGCGAATCGGCGTTCACGATGTAGGGCACATAGCATTCGGTGTAACCATGCTCGCCGGTCTGCACGTCCAGCATGAACT
>JAFEES010000520.1 GCA_018240995.1 Pseudomonadota bacterium
CCCATCAGCGACGCGGGCGTTCTGCACGACCGTGCCAGCTACCGCTACTTCTGGCAGCTGCTGGAGCGTGCGCACCAGACCGGCAGCACGCTGCCGCCACAGGCGCAGGCCTGGTTTGCAAACACTGACATAAACCCGA
The DNA here is from genome assembly GCA_018240995.1 of Pseudomonadota bacterium. GTDB lineage: Bacteria > Pseudomonadota > Gammaproteobacteria > Burkholderiales > Burkholderiaceae_C > Alicycliphilus. Next base: position 140 of record JAFEES010000520.1, read on the forward strand.
CCTGATGCGCGTCATTTCACCGCGACAATTTCAGTTTTCTCGATTTTTCGACGGAGTCACCATGAAGACCCTCATCGCTTCCGCCCTGGTGCTGCTGGCCCCCGCATGGGCCCTGGCGCAGACCACAGCGCAGCCGGCGGACAAGCCCGCGGCCAGCGCCAAGGCCGGCAAGAGCACGGCCAAGACCACCACCAAGACCACCACCAAGACCACGGCCGACAAATCCGAAAAGTCTGCCAAGAGCGCCAAGGCTGGCACCAAGACGGCGGTGGTGGCCAAGGCATCGCCCACCAGCAGCCGCACGCGCCTGCACAGCGGCGCCATGCAGGTGGCGGCCGGCATTGCCGCGGCCGAGGCCGCGCTGACCCCCGAAGAGCTGGCCATTGCCGACGAGGTGCACACCGGCCGCATGCCCTGCGAACTGGGCGCCTTCGTGCAGGTGGAGCGCGATGCCCAGTCGCCCGGGCGTTTCTACGTGGAAGGCAAGGGCTTCAAGTACCACATGTCGCCGGTGGTCTCGGCCACCAGCGCGGTGCGCCTGGAAGACCACAACGCCGGTGCCGTGTGGATACAGATCGCCAACAAATCCATGCTCATGAACCAAAAGCTCGGCCAACGCATGGCCGACGAGTGCATGAGCCCGCAGCAGTTCACCGTGGCCGAGGGTTTCAAGAAGAACCCGCCGCCCAGCCTGCTGGACAACCCCGCCGCCAAGAAGTAAGCCCCGGCGCCCGCCGGCCGAACCGCCATGCAGGCGGGCCTGGCCGTGGCTGACGGGTGTGCGCCCCAGTTTTGAAAACCCTGACCACTCCGGAGAAAAAAGACATGTTGCAAGCCTACCGCGCCCATGCCGCCGAACGCGCCGCCCTCGGCATCCCGCCGCTGCCCCTGGATGCCAAGCAGGTGGCCGACCTGATCGAGCTGATCAAGAACCCACCGGCCGGCGAGGCCGACTTTCTGCTGGACTTGCTGACCCACCGCGTGCCCCCGGGCGTGGACGATGCCGCCAAGGTCAAGGCATCGTTCCTGGCCGCCGTGGCGCATGGCGACATCCAGGTCGGCCTGATCAGCAAGGCCCGCGCCACCGAGCTGCTGGGCACCATGGTCGGCGGCTACAACGTGCACCCGCTGATCGAGCTGCTCGACGACGCCGAGGTGG
>JAFEES010000521.1 GCA_018240995.1 Pseudomonadota bacterium
CGGGCTGCCATAGCGCTGCAGCGCCGACTTGGACACATCCGCCCCGCGCGCCTTCAAATCCAACGCCAGCTGCACATAGTCACCAAAGCCGCGCCTGACCAGCTCGGCATCCAGCCACTCCTTGAGCTCGGGCGGCAGCGCATGCACCTTGCTACGCCTGGGCATGGCTACACCTGCGTAATCTTGGGCCGGGACACGCCAGGCTGGGTGTCGATGTTGTACTCGACGAAATCAATGCCCGTGCGCGTCAGCTCCACCGTCCAGCGGTCCATGGGGTCGCGCGTCACGCGCACCATCTCACGCTCCTCCAGGTAGTCCAGCGCCACGCGCACCTCGTGGTGCGTCGCGTCCGGGTACACGGCACGCACAATCACCAGCAGCGGCTCGGTGTAAATGCCCACCGGGCGGCTCAGGTTCACCGCCTGCAGCAGGTGCCAGCGAATGTCCTCGCGGCGTATCTTGGCCAAATCAATCAAGGCTTACCTCCCAGGTTATCCAGCGCCCGCTCCATGCGCAGCGCAAAGTTATCGATACGCGTCTCGATGATCCCCACGTGGCGCACAAAATCGTCGCGCCGCAGGTACTCGCGCGCCATGTCCGCCTGGTGCTTCCTGAACTCGCGCTCCAGCTCCAGCGTCGCCGCGGCATTGCTGTGCTGCGTGGCGGCAACCTCCGCCATCACCTTGGTCATATCGTCAAAGCGCTCATTGATGCGCCGCTCCCCCTGCGCGCCAATCACCTTCAGCAGCGCCCACAGCGCCCCAATGAACGACCCAAAAATGGCAATCACATTCGCCAGCGTGAACTCAAAAATCATGCGCGCCGCCCTCCCTGTACCCGCTCGCTCCTGCCCTGGCATGCCACACACAACTGGCACCCCGGCACCGCCGCGCGCCGCGCGGGCGGTATCGCCTCGCCGCAGCCCGCGCCCTGCAGGTGCTCGCCACAGAACTCGGCCGCCGGCAGTCCCGCAGCCAGGCCGCGCCGCTGCTGGCGCGCCAGGGCATCGCTCAAAAACTCTTCCTCGCGCAGCTGCGCGCGGTCTACGTCATCACTCATGCGGCAGTCACACCCTCAATCACATCCGCGCCCGCCAGCAGCTCGCGCGCCACGGCACGCGCCACGGCCGGGGGCATGACGTGGGCTACATGCACGCCGCCCACGGTGGCGCTCAAAGACACCTCGCCGCCGAACGCGGCCACCGTCCACAACCTGGGGCCGTCCTGCAAGGTGGCGCCGTGCAAGTGATGGGCGGGCAAGCGTGGCACCTGGTCAAACCGCATGCGCTACCTCGTCCG
>JAFEES010000522.1 GCA_018240995.1 Pseudomonadota bacterium
GCGCTGGGCGGGCTGGGCTTTGCGCCACTGGTGGCGGCCGCGGGCAGCACCATCGCCACGCTGCTGGTCACCGGCGGCTTTCACGAGGACGGCCTGGCCGACGTGGCCGACGGCCTGGGCGGGGCCTACGAGCGCGAGCGGGCGCTCGCGATCATGAAGGACTCGCGCATAGGCGCCTTTGGCGCCATGGCCCTGGTGCTGGCCCTGGCGGCCAAGCTGGCGCTGCTGGCGCAGTTGGGCAGCCTGGGCTTGGGCGCGGCGCTGTGGGCGCTGGTGGGCGCGCATGTGCTGTCGCGGCTGTGGCCCTTGTTCACGGTGCGCGCCCTGCCGCATGTGGGCGACAGCGCCACCTCCAAAAGCAAGCCGCTGGCGGATCAGATTTCCGGCGCCGCGCTGGCGGCTGCGGCCCTGTGGTGTTTTGTGCCGCTAGCGCTTGTATGGCAGGCGTTAGGCGCTTCTGTATTAATAGCTTCCGTGCTGTGCAGCGCCCTGGGCGCGGCCTGGATGCACTGGCGCTTTGCGCGCCGCCTGCAGGGCTTTACCGGCGACTGCCTGGGCGCCACGCAGCAGGTGGCCGAGATTGGCTTCTACCTGGGCGCGGCCGTGGCGCTGGCGCAGCGCGCGGCATGAACGGGCCGCGCCTGTGGCTGGTGCGCCATGCGCGCCCGCTGGTGGCGCCCGGCCTGTGCTATGGCCGACTGGACATGCCCGCCGACGCCAGCGCCAGCCGCGCCGCCGCCGCGGCGCTGGCACGCGCCCTGCCGCCCAGGGTGGCCCGGGCATGGCATTCACCACTACAAAGATGTGAGCTGTTGGCGCTTGACCTGCAAGCGCTGCGGCCCGATTTGGCTTCAAGAGCCGAACCGCGCATCGCCGAAATGGACTTTGGCGCCTGGGAGGGCCGCGCCTGGAGCGCCATTGCCCGCGCCGAGATCGACGCCTGGGCCGCCGACCTGGCCGGCCACGCCCCCGGCGGCGGCGAGCCTTTGGTGGCCATGCTGGCGCGCGTGGACATGGCCCTGCGCCATGCGGCGAGCTGCGCGCAGGGCGGCGATGTGCTCTGGATCACCCATGCCGGCGTGGCGCGCTGCGTGCAGTGGCTGCTGGCGCATGGCGGCGCGCGCGCGCCACGCGCACATGAATGGACTATGGCGGCGCCGGATTTTGGCGCCTGGATGACGCTCGCCCTGCCTATTGCTCCGGCCCGGTGAAGTTTTAACCGTTCGCCCTGAGCTTGTCGAAGGGCTTCGACAAGCTCAGCCTGAACGGTAGTTGATACATCAAAGGGCCGGATCA
>JAFEES010000523.1 GCA_018240995.1 Pseudomonadota bacterium
TCGCCTGCCCCCTCTCCCCAGCCCTCTCCCGCAAGGGGAGAGGGGGAAAAACCGGTATCAATCAAGCGTTGTGTGCTACTAAAAAGATGTATAGGCACCAATGCCCTTTGGGGAAAGGTTGGGATAGGGACTGCCCGCACGGATGCCCGCTTCAAATAGCGCACAGGTCGCCAGCCCCCACCCCCGCCCGCCCCCAAAGGGGGAGGGAGTAAAAACCGGCACAACCGATCGCCCTCGCCATGCATCAAGGAGTACAACAGGCGTTTATCACCTCGCGCACCAGCGCATCCGGCGCCGCGCGCATCACGGCCTGGCCCGGGCCGTCGATGAGCACGAAGCGGATCTCGCCGGCCTCAGCCTTCTTGTCCACGCGCATCAGCTCCAGGTAGCGGCCGGCGTTGTCGGCCGCGTCCAGCACCGGGCCGCGCGTGGGCAGGCCGGCGCGCGCGATCAGGCTTGTGAGGCGCTGCACGAAGGCCGCATCCACCAGCCCCAGGCGGCGCGACAGCTCGGCCGCCATCACCATGCCCGCCGCCACGCCCTCGCCGTGCAGCCAGACGCCGTAGCCCATGCCGGCCTCGATGGCGTGGCCAAAGGTGTGGCCAAAGTTCAGGATGGCGCGCAAGCCCGCCTCGCGCTCGTCCGCGCCCACCACCGCCGCCTTGATCTCGCAGCTGCGCTTGACGGCATGGGCCAGCGCATTGCGATCGCGCGCCAGCAGCGCATCCATGTTCTGCTCCAGCCAGGCCAGCAGCTCCATGTCGGCAATCGGGCCGTACTTGATGACCTCGGCCAGGCCCGCGGCCAGTTCGCGCGCGGGCAGCGTATCCAGCGTCGCCAGGTCGCACACCACCAGCCGCGGCTGGTAGAAGGCGCCAATCATGTTCTTGCCCAGCGGATGGTTGATGGCGGTCTTGCCGCCCACGCTGGAATCCACCTGCGCCAGCAGCGTGGTGGGCACCTGCACAAAGGGCACGCCGCGCATGTAGCAGGCGGCGGCAAAACCCGTCATGTCGCCGATCACGCCGCCGCCCAGGGCATAGAGCACCACCTTGCGGTCGCAGGCGTGGGTCAGCAGGGCATCGAAGATCAGGTTCAGGGTCTGCCAGGTTTTGTGCTCTTCGCCGTCGGGGAGGACGACGGTGTGGACTGCCGGGTAGCGCTGCTCCAATTGCCGTACCAGAGCAGTCTCGTATAGCGCCTGCACCGTAGTGTTTGTGACAACCAACGCCGCAGTACCGGCGGGTAAGGTGGCTTGCTGCGCCAAGCCAGCCAAAAGCCCCGGAGCGATGGCAA
>JAFEES010000524.1 GCA_018240995.1 Pseudomonadota bacterium
GCGGCCTGGCCCACGCGCTGCCGCGCCTGCGCATCCACGAACACCGCATGCCAGGGCAGATCGGATTGCGTGGTCAGGCGCGCCGTGCAGCGCACCACCGCCTCGCCCCCGTCGCCCGGGCCTATGCAGGCCAGCAGCGCGTCGCGCGTGGCCCACACCGGCTGCCCCAGCGCGCCGCCCTGGGCGGCGCGGCGCCAGTCCTGCATCTGCGTGTCCACGCGGTCGGCGGTGCGGCGCAGCGCCAGCTCGCGCAGCGCGATCAGGTTGCCCTTGCGAAAGAAGTTGGCCGCCGCCTGCTGCGCCTGCGCCGGGATATAGACCTTGCCCGCGGCCAGGCGCGCCAGCAGCTCGTCGGGCGGCAAATCCACCACCACCACGTCCTCGGCGGCGTCGAACAGCGTGTCGGGCACCGTCTCCCAGACGCGGATGCCGGTGATGCCGCCGACCACGTCGTTCAGGCTCTCCAGGTGCTGCACGTTCATCGTGCTCCACACGTCGATTCCGGCGGCCAGCAGCTCCTCCACGTCCTGCCAGCGCTTGGGGTGGCGCGAGCCCGGGGCGTTGCTGTGCGCCAGCTCGTCGAGTAGCACCAGCGGCGGCTCGGCCGCGCCCGCATGCGCGGCGCCAAAGGCCAGCGCGGCGTCCAGGTCGAACTCCTTGAGCACCCGATCGCGGTACGGCATGTCCTTGAGCGCCAACAGCGGCAGGCCGGCCAGCAGCGCCTCGGTCTCGGCGCGGCCATGGGTCTCCACCAGGCCCACCACCAGCGGTCCGCCCTGGGCCTGCGCCGCGTGCGCGGCCGAGAGCATGGCGTAGGTCTTGCCCACGCCGGCCGAGGCGCCAAAGAAGATCTTCAGCCGCCCACGGCGCGCCTGCGCCTCCTGCTGCTGCACGCGCGCCAGCAAGGCGTCGGGGTCGGGGCGCAGATCGTCGGCGTCAACGGGGTGGGGCGTGTCCATGGCCTATGGTAGGTGCAAGGTCAGAGGTCTTTGTCCGTGGCGCGATCACCGCGCCTGCGGCGTACCAGCCAGCGCGCCAGCGCCAGCGGCAGGGCGATCACCGCCACCGCGAGCGCGGCGGCCAGGAATTCCTGCAAGCTGTCCATGTCCATACTTCAGGCCCACCCCAGCGCCGCAATCAGCATGTCGATCAGCTTGATGCCGACAAACGGCACGGCCAAGCCCCCCAGCCCATAGAACAACAGGTTGCGCCGCAAGAGCGCCGCCGCGCCCACGGCGCGGTACTTCACGCCCTTGAGCGCCAGCGGGATCAGGAAGACGATGATGAGCGCG
>JAFEES010000525.1 GCA_018240995.1 Pseudomonadota bacterium
AGCCTTGAACCACGTGGAGCATGCGCTCGATCAGGGCCTGGGTTTGGTGGGGGCAGCCTGAAAGCACTGCAATCGGACAACAAGTTGTAGAGGCTGGACGAGCAGTGTCGAACCAGTGCGGCGCAAGTCATGCACCGTGAAAGGCTCCAGCGGCAGTCCCGCAGCCTTGGCCCGCTCGGCGATGAGTTGGGTCACGCGGTTCAGGGTCGCATGCGACATGGAATGGGTCGGTTCGTAGCGCGACGGCAGTACGAACTTCGAGCCTGCGGCACAGGTGTGCAGCGCCACCAGGATGTCCAACGCCTGCCGTGACAGATAGACCACATGCGGGTTGCGCCCCTTCATGCGCTGCTTCGGAATCGTCCAGGTAGCATTCTCGAAGTCAATCTCGCTCCAGGTGGCCTCGATCAGTTCGCTCTTGCGCACCAGGGTCAGCAGGACCATGCGCAGCGCCAGGCGGATCGTCGGATAGGTCGCGATGGACTCCAGCTGATGGAACGCCAGCCGGATTTCAGTGGGCGAGAGCGCCCTGTCCTTCGGCACGAAGGTCGCGATCGAGGCAGCCGCCACGTCATTGGCCGGGTTGTCCACCTTCTCGCCATGCAGGATGGCGAAGGCATAGACCTGCTTCACGATGTCGCGGACATGCACCGCCGTCGCAGGCGCTCCACGCGCCTTCACCTTGTTGCACAAGGCCCGCAGGTCATCGGCGGTGATTTCGTTGAGCAGCCGGTTCTGGAACACCGGCAGGATGTCCCGGTCGACGACGTGCTTGCGCATCGCACGCGTGCTGTCAGCCATCTTCGCGTCCGCCAGCCACTTCAGGGCCAGGTCGCCGAAATTCTTGGCCGCAGTCAGCCGGCGCTTCTCGCGCTGTTTCTCCAGCGCGGGGGAGCGGCCGGCCATGACGGCCTTCTTGGCGTCGAGCAGCTTTTCACGGGCCAGCGCCAGCGAAATGCCCAGAGCGCCATAGCGACCGATGGTCAGGGTCTCCCGACGCCCGTGGAGACGGTAATCGTAGCGGAAGGTGACGGTACCGGCTGGCGATACCGTTACGTACATCCCATCCCGGTCAGAAACCTTATAAGTCAAGGACTTAGGCTTCAGATTGCGCAGTGCTGTGTCGGTCAACATCGAGGTTTTCCTCCTGTTTCGTGACGGCTTTTACCGTCAGGGGCCAGGAGACCCGTCGATGCCCGGAAAGCCGCATGAAATAAGCTTTCCAGAGGAGCGTTTTACCGTCAAAGACCGATTTGGTCTCAATAGTAAACGGGAGGGTCTTAATCAAG
>JAFEES010000526.1 GCA_018240995.1 Pseudomonadota bacterium
GAGGCCTTGTCGCTGCGCATGCGCGGCGGCAACGGGAGCAGCGGCAACGTGGGCGGCGAGGCCATCGCCCATGTGCTCTGCGGCTTCGACGGCATCACGCGCGTGCGCAACCCGCTGCCCGCCAGCGGCGGCAGCGACCCCACGGCGCTGGCGCGCGCCCGCATGGACGCACCCCAGGCCTTCCGCCGCCAGGAGCGCGCCGTCACAGCCGAGGACTACGCCCAGGTCGCCATGCGCGACGCGCGCGTGCAGCGCGCCGTGGCCACGCGGCGCTGGACGGGCAGCTGGTACACCCAGTTCATCACCGTGGACCGGCGCGGCGGCGCGGCCGTGGATGCGGCCTTCGAGGACAGCATGGTGGCCTTCATAGACCGCTACCGCCTGGCCGGCCACGACGTGGAGATCGACGCCCCGGCCTATGTGGCGCTGGACATCGCGCTGCATGTCTGCGCCCTGCCCGGCTACTTCCCGGCCGACGTGGAGCGCCGCCTGCTACAGGTGTTTGGCAACGGCCCCGGCGGCTTCTTCGACCCCGACCGCTTCAGCTTCGGCGACCCGGTGTACTTGAGCGCCGTGATCGCCGCCGCCATGGCCGTGACCGGCGTGGCCTATGTCGAGCCGCTGCGCTTTCAGCGCCTGGGCCGCCCGGCCGCGGGCGAGGTTGACGCCGGCCAGATCACCATGGCGCGCCTGGAGATCGCGCGCCTGGACAACGACCCGAACGCGCCAGAGAACGGCAAGCTCGCCTTCGACGTGCATGCCATGGGAGGCCAGCCATGAGCGACGACCACCTTCCCGGCTGCCACTGCTGCGAGGGCCAGCAGCCCCGCCCCGCCATCTACAACGACCCCGGCCTGCCGGCGCTGGCCTGGCGCATAGACGTGCAGCCGGGCTTTTACCAGCGCATGCTGGCCGAGCTGCCGCTGTGGCGCGCACCCGAGGGCGGCCCCGGCGCGCCGCGCCCGCTGGCCAAGCTGACCACGCGCGAGGCGAGCGATGCCACGGTGGCCCTGGTGGACGCCGCCGCCTGCACCGCCGACGTGCTGACTTTCTACCAGGAGCGCATCGCCAACGAGGGCTTTCTGCGCACCGCCACCGAGCGCCGCTCGGTGCTGGAGCTGGCGCGCGCCGTGGGCTACGAGCTGCGCCCCGGCGTGGCAGCCGGCGTGCACCTGGTCATCACCGTGGAGGACGCGCCGGGCGCCCCCGGCGTGTGCACCCTGGCGGCCGGCAGCCCGATACAAAGCGTGCCGCCGCAGGGCAAGCTGCCCCAGGTGTTCGAGA
>JAFEES010000527.1 GCA_018240995.1 Pseudomonadota bacterium
GCAAGGTCGTGTGGCGCGAGAAGATCGACGACTACCAGGCCGGCTACAGCTACACCGCCGCGCCGCTGGTGGTCGATGGCATGGTCATCACCGGCAACTCCGGCGGCGAGTTCGGCGTGGTCGGCCGCGTGGACGCGCGCGACGCCAAGACCGGCAAGCTGCTGTGGACACGCCCCACCGTGGAAGGCCACATGGGCTACAAGGACGGACAGGAAAACGGCATCACCGGCACGCTGAACGCCACCTGGCCGGGCGAGACCTGGAAGACCGGCGGCGCCTCCACCTGGCTGGGCGGCAGCTACGACCCCAAGACCGGCCTGGCCTACATCGGCACCAGCAACCCCGGCCCCTGGAACAGCCATGTGCGCAAGGGCGACAACCTGTACTCCGCCTCCACGCTGGCGCTGGACGTGAAGACCGGCAAGATCGTCTGGCACTACCAGACCACGCCCAACGACGGCTGGGACTTTGACGGCGTGAACGAGTTCATCACCTTCGACATGGACGGCCGGCGCGTGGGCGCCAAGGCCGACCGCAACGGCTTCTTCTACGTCATGGACGCCGCCAACGGCAAGCTGCTCAACGCCTTCCCCTTCGTGAAGAAGGTCACCTGGGCCACGGACATCGACCTGAAGACCGGCCGCCCGAACTTCGTGCCCGAGAACCGCCCCGGCGACCCCACGGCGCCCGACACCGATGGCAAGAAGGGCAAGGCAGTGTTTGCCGCGCCCGGCTTCCTGGGTGGCAAGAACCAGATGCCCATGGCCTACAGCCCCAAGACCGGCCTGTTCTACGTGCCCACCAACGAATGGGGCATGGAGATCTGGAACGAGCCCATCACCTACAAGAAGGGCGCGGCCTACCTGGGCGCGGGCTTCACCATCAAGCCGCTGTTCGATGACCATATCGGCTCGCTGCGCGCCATCGACCCCAAGACCGGCAAGGTGGCCTGGGAGGTGAAGAACGAGGCCCCGCTGTGGGGCGGCGTGCTGGTCGCCGGCGACCTGGTCTTCTGGGGCACGCCCGAGGGCTACCTGAAGGCCGCCGACGCCAAGAGCGGCAAGGTGGTGTGGGAGTTCCAGACCGGCTCCGGCGTCGTGGCCCCGCCCATCACCTGGACACAGGACGGCGAGCAGTTCCTGAGCGTGGTCTCGGGCTGGGGCGGCGCCGTGCCGCTGTGGGGTGGCGAGGTGGCCAAGAAGGTCAACTTCCTGGAGCAGGGCGGCACCGTCTGGACCTTCAAGGTCATGAAGTAACGGCGTTCAGACCCGCCCC
>JAFEES010000528.1 GCA_018240995.1 Pseudomonadota bacterium
CCGCTGCGGACAATTTGCAGCCGACGATTCCCAAGTCCGACAGCCTCCTAGACGCTACTGCGCGCCTGACGGGCCTCGCGCCCGTGGTGGATGCGCGCACCCGGGTGCTGGTGCTGGGCAGCTTTCCCGGCGTGGCGTCGCTTGCGGCGCGGCAGTACTACGGGCATCCGCGCAACCATTTCTGGCCCATCCTCGCGGCGCTGTGGCCGCAGCACCCCCTGCCAGGCAGCGAGCACTACGCCGCGCGCTGCGACTGGCTGCTGGCGCGCGGCCTGGGCCTGTGGGACGTGTATGCCGCCTGCGAGCGCGCCGGCAGCCTGGACAGCAGCATCCGCAATGCCCGGATCAACGACTTCGCCGGCCTGCTGATCCAGGCACCGCGGCTGGCCGCCATCGCCCACAATGGCGGGGAAAGCTACTCCCACGCGCACGCCGTGCGCACTGCCTTGGGGTCGGCATCAGGCGCGCGGATTGCATCGCTGCGCCTACCGTCCACCAGCCCGGCGAATGCGTCGTGGAGCTTCGAGAGAAAACTGCAGGCCTGGCGCCAGGCCCTGACCGAACTGGGATTGACAACGAATTGACCCGCAAGAAAACCGCCACCGCCGAACTGCCCGAGGTCAGCGTCTCCGACGATGGCGAGGTGCGCCACCTGCACCTGGGCACGCCCTGGATACAGGGTTCGATGCGCATAGACGCGCCCTTCGACCTGGAACTCGAATATGTGCAGCGCATGATGGCCTGGCTGCTGTTCGTGGAGCCCAGCAAGGTCGCGCGGCGCCACGCCATGCAGCTGGGCCTGGGCGCGGGCGCCATTACCAAGTTCTGCCGCAAGAAGCTGCGCATGTGCTGCACCGTGGTCGAGCTCAACCCGCGCGTCGAGGCCGTGTGCCGCGCCTGGTTCAAGCTGCCGCCCGACGGCCCCATGCAGCGCGTGGTGCTGGCCGATGCCGCCCGGGAGATCAAGAAGCCCGAATGGCACGCCACCGTGGATGCACTGGCCGTGGATCTGTACGACCACGAGGCGGCGGCGCCGGTGCTCGATAGCGCCGAGTTCTATGCCGACTGCCGCGCGCTCCTGACCGAGGACGGCTGCCTCACCGTGAACCTGTTTGGTCGCGCGTCCAGCTACGAGAGCAGCCTGGCAAAGCTTGCCGAGGCCTTTGGCGACGACGCCCTGTGGGCCTTCAAGCCCACGCGCGAGGGGAACACCGTGGTGCTGGCCCAGCGTCAGCCCACGCGGCGCAAACGCGCCGAGCTGCTGGCACGCGCC
>JAFEES010000529.1 GCA_018240995.1 Pseudomonadota bacterium
TACACCGAATGCGTGGCCGCCAGCATGACAGTGGCGCCCAGGGCGTAGGTGGTGCCGGCGGCCCACGGCGGCGCGTCGGACTCGGGCACGGTGCTGGAGACCAGCATGGCGTCTGTCACGTCCATGGGCTGCAAGATCAGCAGGCCTTGCTGGCTCATGCGGGGCTCCAGTTCTCGGCGCGCTGCGCGGGCATGCCGCCGGACTCCCAGCGTTCGAGCACGCGCACGGCGCGCAGCAGGATGCGCTGGGCGTTCAGGGATGACTCCAGCTGCGCGCCGGCAAAGCGCTCAAAACTCATGTGCAGCGCCTGCACGGGGGCACCGCTATCGGCGCCCTGGGCCGCCGGGTTGTAGGCCTTGGGCACGATGGCCTCGCCCTCGTGGATCAGCGCCAGCATGTCGCGCGGCACGTAGTTGGTGCCCACGGCGAATGCGGGCAGCTTGATGCCCGCCAGCTGGGCGGTCTCTTCCAGGCTGCCGGCCAGCCAGCCGCGCATGCGCGCCAGCTCCACAGCGCTGAAGGCGGACGCCTTGGTGGCGGCCTCGATGGCCTTTGACAGCTCGGGCAGCAGCTCGGCGGCCTTCAGGTCGCCGGCGCGCGCGGCCGCCGTGCTGGTGGCAAAGCGCGCCAGCAGCACCGCCTGGGACTGGCTGGAATCGTCCACCATCAAGCCGCGCAGGCGCTTGACCTCGTCGCCCATGGTCTCGCCCAGGCGCTTGAGGGCGTCGTTCAAGTTGTCAGCCTCACTTGCCGCCTGCTGGCCACTGCCGGTATTCAGCGTAGGCGAGCTTCCGCCGCCACTGAATGCGCCACCGGATTGATACAGCGTGCCGGCAACATCACCCACCAGGGCGGATATGTCCTTGATGCCCTGGCGCACCTCCGGGTCGGAAAGTATCTGCGTAAAGGATCCGATGTAGGCGCGGGCGCTATCCATGAACGACGACATCAAGGATGCCGCCGCCGAGCCGCCAGCGGCTACAGCACCGCCAGCGGCCGCGCCGCCAGCAGCAACCGCGCCGCCCCCGGCCGCGCCGCCAGCGGCCATGCTTCCGGCTGCGACAGTGCCGCCTGTAGCCAAGGCCGTTGACGATGCCGTAGCGCCAGCAAGCAAGCTGTTCATCATGGGCGTGACGACGCCACTCATGATCATGTCGCCAAGGCCTGACGTCAGGCCGGAGAAGGCGTTGTCGTAGATGCTTTGCTCGAAGCCTTCGGCCGCCAGCCTGCGGGCCTCTTGCGCGCTCTGCGCCTCTTTGACCGAGTCA
>JAFEES010000052.1 GCA_018240995.1 Pseudomonadota bacterium
CCCATGGCCTTGGTGCGCGTGGCGTGGTGGCCCGGCGGGCGCACGCTGCAAAAGGCGTTCTCCAGCTCGCCGGCCATGACCGCGTCAACGGCCTCGACGGCGGCGCCCGCGGCGCGCAGTGCGGCCGTCCAGGTGTGGCGATTCATGGCGGTGTCGGTGTCGAGCTGCAGGTAGGGCGAGCCGCCGGCCTCTTCTTCCTCGACCAGGCGCAGCGACAGGCCACGCAGGGCCGCCACATGCATGCGGTCGTGGGCCAGCTCTATGTCGGCCAGGGAGGCCAGCGGCGCCTCACGGTGATCCAGCGCATCGGACACGCCGGACACCAGCAGCCTGTCCTCGATGGCGTCCAGCCGCGCCGGGCATTCGGGGTGACCCGGCCCCATCTCGTGCAGCCGGCAATCACGATGCGTGTAATAGCCCGTCTTGCTCACAGTCAATCTCCCGTGTATCAATTGTTTTCGGATAACGTCGGGCCATGCATGCACCGCACAAGATCCAATCACTGCTAAACCAGCTTAACACGGTGATCACTGGGAAAAGCTTACAAGTCCAGGACTGCGTGACCTGCCTGCTCGCGGGCGGCCACCTGCTCATCGAAGACGTTCCTGGCGTGGGCAAGACCACCCTGGCCCATGCCCTGGCGCGCACCTTTGGCCTGTCATTCACGCGCGTGCAATTCACCGCCGACCTGATGCCCAGCGACCTCACCGGCGTGTCGGTGTACGAGCGCGGCACGGAGGACTTTCGCTTCCACCCCGGCCCGGTGTTCACGCAGGTGCTGCTGGCCGACGAGATCAACCGCGCCAGCCCCAAGACACAAAGCGCGCTGCTGGAGGCCATGGAGGAAAAGCAGGTCTCGGTGGAGGGCGCCACGCGGCCACTGCCTCAGCCGTTCTTTGTCATTGCCACGCAGAACCCGCTGGATCAGCTGGGCACCTTTGCCCTGCCCGAGAGCCAGCTGGATCGCTTTCTGATGCGCATCTCGCTGGGCTACCCGGATCGTGCCAGCGAGCGCCAGCTGCTGGCCGGCGGCGATCGCCGCGACATGCTGGCCGGCCTGCCGCCGCTGCTTTCCGAGGGCGAGCTGGCCGAGCTGCAGCGCCAGGTACTGGCCGTGCATGCGGCCGATGCACTGCTGAACTATATGCAAGACCTGATCGCCGCCACGCGCTCTGGCCACTGGTTCGTGCAAGGGCTGTCGCCGCGCGCCGGCATTGCCCTGATGCGCGCGGCCAAGGCCCAGGCGTTGATCGAGGGGCGCGACTATGTGGCGCCGGACGACGTGCAGGCCATACTGCCGCAGACCATAGCCCACCGCCTGATTCCATTGGGCGAGGCCGGGCGCGGCAGCGTGGAGCAGGTGCGCGCCATGGTTGAATCCGTCCCGCTGCCCTGAGAGGCTGAGAGGCAATCCCCCATGCCGGCTTGGCACGCCAAAACACCCCCCAGCCTGCGCCAGCGCTGGCACGACTGGTGGACGCAGCGCCTGCCGCGCAGCGACACGCTGCAGCTGACGCAGCGCAACGTCTACATACTGCCCACGGCCTCGGGCTGGATGCTGGCGCTGGTGCTGCTGGTGCTGCTGGTGGCGTCGATCAACTTCCAGCTCAACCTGGGCTATCTGCTCACCTTCCTGCTCGCCGGCAGCGTGGTCGTGAGCGTGCACCTGAGCCATGCCACGCTGCGCGGCCTGTCGCTGCGCCTGCTGGCGCCCGAGCCGCAGTTCCTGGGCGCGGGCGCGCTGCTGCAGGTGCAGCTGCACAACCCGCGGCGCGCACCGCGCTATGGGCTGGCCGTGGCCGTGCGCGGTGCCAGCGCCGCGCAGTGGGCCTGGACTGACGTGCCAGCCGAGGGCAGCAGCACCGTGCAGGTGACCTTTGCGCCCACGCGGCGCGGCCTGCAAGGCGTGCCCCTGCTGATGCTGGAGACGCGCTACCCGCTGGGTACCTTCCGCGTCTGGGCGCTGTGGCGGCCGGCGGCGCAGGTGCTGATCTACCCGCGGCCCGAGACACCCGCCCCGCCGCTGCCGCCAACGGAGCCCCGCGGCGACGGGACTGGCCAGACGCCGGCGCGCGGCGCGGGCGAATTCGACGGCGTGCGTGCCTACCGTCGCGGCGACCCGCTGAAGCTGGTGGTCTGGAAGAAGGCCGCCAAGTCACTGGCCACGGGCACCAGCGACCTGGTCAGCCGCGACAGCCAGCAGGCCCAGCGCCAGGAGCTGTGGCTGGACGCCGCGGCCACCGGCCTGGCCGAGCCCGAGGCGCGCCTGTCGCGCCTGGCGGCCTGGGTACTGCAGGCCGACCGCCTGGGGCTGGACTACGGCCTGCGCCTGCCCGGGCGGCATATCGCACCGGACAGCGGCGCCGCCCAGCGCCGGCGCTGCCTGGAGGCGCTGGCAACAAGCTGACCCCATGCGCCTGACCGATCGCCTTTCACGCCTGCCGCGCGAGGCCCGCGACACGCTGTTCCTGCTCGCCGTGGTGGCCTGCTGCGTGGCGCCGCTGGCGGCGCAGATACCCGCCTGGGCCAGCGCCATGACAGCCACGCTGCTGGCCTGGCGCCTGTGGCTGGCCGTGGGCGCGCGGCCCCTGCCGGGGCGCTGGCTCACGGCCGTGCTGCTGGCGCTGGTGGTGCTGCTGACGCTGGTGTCGCACGGCAGCATCGTCGGGCGCGACGCGGGCGTGACGCTGATCGTGATGCTGCTGGCGCTCAAGACGCTGGAGCTGCGCGCGCGGCGCGACGCCATGGTGGTGTTCTTCCTGGGCTTCTTCACGCTGCTGGCCAACTTCTTTTTCTCGCAGTCGCTACCCACGGCCGCCGTCATGCTGGTGGCGTTGCTGGGGCTGCTCACGGCCCTGGTCAACGCCCACATGCCCGTGGGCCGGCCGCCGCTCACCCTGCCCATGCGCACCGCGGCGCAGATGCTGCTGCTGGGCGCGCCCATCATGGTGCTGCTGTTCGTGCTGTTTCCGCGCATGGCGCCGCTGTGGGGCATGCCGGGCGACAAGCCGGGCGCGCGCACCGGGCTGTCGGGGCAGATGAGCATAGGCAGCATGGCATCCCTGGTGCAAGACGGCAGCGTGGCCCTGCGCGTGCGCTTTGACACCCCCGGGCACCAGCCGCCGCCGGCGCAAGATCTGTACTTTCGCGGCCCCGTGCTCACGGCCTTCAACGGGCGCGAATGGTTTGCGCTGTCGCAGCCCGAGGCACGCGCCATCACGGCGGCCCAACCCAGCGCCGCCAACCTGCGCGTGCAGGGCCCGCCCGTGCGCTACGAGCTCACGCTGGAGCCGCAGCGCCAGCCCTGGCTGCTGGCCCTGGACGCCGCCCTGGAACGCCCCGAACTGCCCCCCGGCAGCCTGGCCCTGATGTCGCCCGAGCTGCAATGGCTGACCAGCCGCCCCATCACCGGCGTGCTGCGCTACCGCGCCGCCAGCCACCTGCAGTTCAGCCACGGCCCGCAGCAGCGCACGCCGGCCATGCGCGGCTATGTGCAGCTACCCGAAGGCATGAACCCGCGCACCCTGGCCCTGGCGCGGCAGATGATGGCCGACCCGGCGCTGGCCGCCGGCGGCAGCCAGGCCCTGGTGGACGCCGCCCTGGCGCGGCTGCGCAGCGGCGGCTACACATACACGCTGGAGCCCGGCCTGTACGGCGAGCACACGGCCGACGAATTCTGGTTCACGCGCAAGCAGGGTTTTTGCGAGCACATCGCCTCGGCCTTCGTGGTGCTGATGCGCGCGCTGGACATTCCCGCGCGCATCGTCACCGGCTACCAGGGCGGGCAGCTGAACCCGCTGGACGGCTACTGGACGGTGCACCAGAGCGACGCCCACGCCTGGGCCGAGGTCTGGCTGCCCGGCCGCGGTTGGGTGCGCGTCGATCCCACGGCCTCGGTCGCGCCCGGCCGCGTGGGCCAGCTGCAGCGCCTGCAGGCGCCGCGCGGCATGCTGGGCACGGCCATGGACGCCGTCGTCAGCCCCACGTTGGTGCAGGATCTGCGCGTGCTGTGGGAGGCCGTGAACAACGGCTGGAACCAATGGGTGCTGAACTACACCCAGGGCCGGCAGTTCGAGCTGCTCAAGGCCCTGGGCGTGCAGACGCCCAGCTGGCAAGACCTGGTGCGCCTGCTGGGCCTGCTGATCTGCGCCGCCGCCGGCCTGGGCGCCCTGTGGGCGCTGTGGGAACGCAGCCGCCAAGACCCCTGGCAGCAGCTGCTGCAGCGTGCACGCGAGCGCCTGGCGCGCGCCGGCCTGCCCCTGCCACCCCACCTGCCGCCACGCGGCATGGCCACCCGGGCGCGTGCGCAATTCGGCGCCCAGGCCGAACCGGCCGCACAATGGCTGCTGCGCGTGGAACAGGCCCGCTACGCCCCACACCCGGGCGCCGCCCTGCCCCAGCTGCGCCGCGAATTGCGCCGCCTGCCCTGGCCCGCGGCGCCAACCCCACGGACACCATGACCCGCCCCATCGCCAAAGCTATAATTTTAATAGCTATCAGCGCTTTATACATAAGCGCAACAGCCAAAACACACCACAAGAAAAGCAGCCACAAGGAGGCCCCGGTCTACCACTACGCCCAGCGCAGCGAGGCCATGCAGTTTGCCGACGACGTTGCCGAGCGCCGCGGCCTGGATCGCGCATGGGTGCGCCGCACAATAGGCCAGGCGCGCCTGCTGAGCGAGGTGCCGCGCCTGGTGCTGCCGCCGCCCAAGGGCCAGCCAAAGAACTGGGCCGCCTACCGTGCGCGCTTCGTCGAGCCGGTGCGCATACGCGCCGGCCTGCGCTTCTGGCAGGACAACGCCGAGGCCCTGGCGCGCGCCGAAAAGGAATACGGCGTGCCGGCCGAGATCATCGTCGGCATCATCGGCGTGGAGACCATCTACGGCCAGCACATGGGCGGCTTGCGCGTCATCGACGCCCTGGCCACCTTGAGCTTCGACTTCCCCGACGCCCACCCGCGCGCGGCCGAGCGGCGCGCCTTCTTCCAGGGCGAGCTGGAGCAGTTCCTGAGCCTGATGGAGCGCACCGGCACAGACCCGCAGGAGCCGCGCGGCAGCTACGCCGGCGCCATGGGCCTGGGCCAGTTCATGCCATCGAGCTGGGCCCGCTGGGCGGTGGACTTCGACGGCGACGGCCGCATAGACCTGTGGCGCAGTCCCACGGACGCCATTGGCTCGGTCGCCAATTACTTCGTCGCCCACGGCTGGCACAGCGGCATGGCCACGCATTACCCGGTGCAGTTCGACGCTGCGCAACTGCGGCTCGATGAGTTGCTGGCGCCAGACATATTGCCGACGTTCAGCGCCACCAGCATGGCCAGCAAGGGCGTGCAACTGCTGGATGGCGGCGGCGCGCACCAGGGGCCGCTGGCCCTGGTGGAGCTGCAAAACGGCGCCGCGCCGCCGAGCTATGTGGCAGGCACCGAGAACTTCTACGCCGTCACGCGCTACAACTGGTCGAGCTACTACGCCATGGCGGTGATCGAGCTGGGGCGGGCGGTGGCGGCGGCGCGGCCTTAGGGCCTGTTCACACCAGGAAAGATTTCAGGCCGCCGCGCATCGGGCCACCGTCTCCCAGGTGCGGGTGGTGACCTCGACGCCGAAGGCCTTCTCGATGAGTCGCATGAACACCGGCTGTCCCGGCGTTGGCTCGTAGGCCGTGAACACCTCGCGCCCCCGCAGACATAGCACGGTGGCCCGGTTCTGTTGCAGGGGCAGGGCCACCCTCGGCTGCCGCGCCGTGCGCAGGAAACTGATCACCCGTTTGGCCTGTGGTGGCACGCCGTGGCACGCGTACGGATCGGTGGCCAGCAGATCCTGCAGGTACACCACGGGCCGCACGATGGTGTAGAAGCTGCGACCCAGCGCGACCTGCATGGCCTGTTCGATGCAGCTCTCCAACAGCGCCTCCGAAAGACCCCGCGCGTCGAATGCCACGTTGCCGCTGGACAGGATGGTTCGCACCCGCGTGAAGCCGGCGTCCTCCAGGCAGGCTTTCAACGCCGGCATGCTGGCATTCATGGGGCTGACCCCGCGCAGGAAGGCCACATAGCGGTGCATTGACTGCCGATCAGAATCGCTGCATCTGGCAGGTCGTTGGCATCTGCGCCTTGTCCGCCGCGATCTGGCGCACCACGCGAAAGCCGTAGCCCGAGCCCTCCACGTCGAACTTCACGCCCGGCGTGCCCAGCCGATCCATTACGCCCACCACCAGTGGCTGCTGGAACTGGTGGTCGGCGGCGCGCATGTGGCCCGTCTGGCCGTACAGGCTGACGCTGGCGCTCTCCAGTGCACGCGCCACGGGCAGGGCGTCGGTGCTGGCGGCGCGTTCCAGGGCCTGGGCCAGGGCCTCGATCATGAGCTGCATGCGCATGTGCACGTAGTCGTCCTGGGGCCGGGGGAAGCGCTCGCGAAAGGCGCGGTAGAAATCCTCGCTGCCCTTGGTCGGCAGGTTGGGCAGCCAGTCGGCCACGGCCACCACCTTGCCCACGCCGGCCTCGCCAAGTGCCGCTGGCGCGCCCATGGCGTTGCCGTAGAAGGTATAGAACATGCCGTCATAGCCCACCTCGCGCGCAGCCTTGACCAGCAGCGTGAGGTCGTTGCCCCAGTTGCCGGTGATGACGGCCTGGGCGCCGCTGGCCTTGATCTTGACGGCGTAGGGCGCGAAGTCCTTCACGCGGCCCACGGGGTGCAGCTCGTCGCCGACGATCGCCACGTCGGGGCGCTGCAGGCCCAGCTGGCGCCTGGCCTCGCGCAGCACGGCCTGGCCGAAGCTGTAGTCCTGGCCTATCAGGTAGGCGCGCTGCAACGCCTTGTCCTCGCGCATCACATCCATCAGCGCGGCCAAGCGCATGTCGGCATGGGCGTCGAAGCGAAAGTGCCAGAAGTTGCACTTGTCGTTCGTGAGCGCTGGGTCCACCGCCGAGTAGTTGAGAAACACCACGCGCCGGCCCGGCTCGCGTTGGTTGTGCTTGGCAATGGCCTCGATCAGAGCCGCGGCCGTGGCCGAGGAGTTGCCCTGCAGCACGAAGTGCGCGCCGTCGTCAATGGCCGCGCGCAGCGCCGACAGCGCCTCCTCGTTCGTGCCCTTGCTGTCGTAGCGCACGACGGTCAGCGGCCTGGCGCCGCCCGGCAGCTTGACGCCGCCGCGCGCATTCACGCGCTCCGTGGCCCAGAGGATGTTGCGAAACACGGCCTCGCCGGTGTTGGCAAAGCTGCCCGACAGACTTTCGATGAGGGCGATCTTGATGGGCGCGCCAGTGACTGCGCCCGGTTGGGCGCTGGCCGCGCCACCGGCCAGGGCCAGCAGCGCCAGCGTGCAGGCGCGCACGGCCTGGCGACGGGAAGGTTGGAACATGGAAAAGGCTTGTCTGGTTAGTGGTGTGTCTCAGATTCGCCTATTGACGCATCGTCATTCCCGCGAAGGCGGGAATCCATGGCCCCATGCCAAAGCTGGATGCCCGCCTGCGCGGGCATGACGGGGTTTTCTGATGCATGTGGCGAATCAAGAAGACTTGAAAAAACGGCGGATTACTGTTCGACGGGGCGCGTGGCCGCATCGGGCCCGGCAGCGTCGGCGCGCTGCACCGCCTCGCGCTCCTGCAACGGCAGCGGCGCGCCGCTGGCCGCGGGCGCGGCCACGGCGCTGGCCGTGGCCGGTGGCGGCGCGGGCTTGACGGCCTCGGGCATGGGCATGGGTGCGCTGCCCGCCGGCGCCAGGCGCACATAGCGCTGGAACAGCTGGAAGAAGCGCTCGTAGAACTGGGCGTCGCTGATCGTCTCGCTGCCCACCTTGACCAGGGTGTCGTCGGTGGCGGACACGGGCAGCGACACCGAGCCAAGGCCGCCCACGCCCAGCGAGGCGGAGTTGTTCACCTTCTTGATCACATAGCGATCCTGCAGCGCGCTGGCAAAGGCCGAGGTGCGCGCATCGCCCTGCCCCTCGGGGGCGCATACGACGCGCATCTCCACCTCGTAGTGCACGTCGTGCTGCGGTTGGTAGTACTTGCGCCCGGTCACGCTGTCGGCCGTGGCGCTGCTCACCAGATAGCCCTGGCTGAGCAGCGCCCGGCGCGCCGCCTCGCAGGTGTTGGCCTGCGAGGCCAGCACATGGCGCGTGTGCATGCTGGCACTGTCGAAGTCATTGGGCTTGAACTGCACGCTGCGCTCCAGCCCGGGCATGGCCTCGGGCATGCGCGCGCAGCCCAGCAGCGTTGCGCCGGCCAGCAGGGCCGCAAGGACGGCAGGGGAAAGGTGGTGGAATCGAATCACGAGAACTAGCAAAAACCCTCAACAGGCCGCATTGTGAACCCCGGCCGGCATCACTGCGGCGCGAATGGCCTTGGGGCGCAGTTTTTGCCAGGCACTGGCGTGGGGACGCTTCAGGTGCAGATGGCATCCAGCGGCCAGCGTGGCTTGACGTCGAAGGCATAGTCGCGGTTGGCCTGCTGCTGGCCGGACTGCAGGCGCATGGCCGCGGCCATGGCGATCATGGCGCCGTTGTCGGTGCACAGCGCAAGCTCGGGGTAATGCA
The DNA here is from genome assembly GCA_018240995.1 of Pseudomonadota bacterium. Lineage (GTDB taxonomy): Bacteria > Pseudomonadota > Gammaproteobacteria > Burkholderiales > Burkholderiaceae_C > Alicycliphilus. Next base: position 8,535 of record JAFEES010000052.1, read on the forward strand.
CGCGCACCTGGCGCTTGGCGCAGGCGGCATTCAACTGCTCGCGCAGCAGACGGTTGGCGCCCACGCCGCCGGCCACCACCACGCGGCGCATGCCGCTCTGGTCGAGCGCGGCCAGGGTTTTTTTCACCAGCACCTCGACGATGGCGGCCTGGGTGCTGGCCGCCAGGTCGGCCTTGCGCGCCGCCAGCTCATCGCCCAGCTTTTTGGCCTGGGTCAGCACCGCGGTCTTCAGGCCGGCAAAGGAAAAGTCCAGGTCGCCGCTGTGCAGCAGCGGGCGCGGCAGCTTGAAGGCCTTGGCATCGCCCTGCTCGGCCAGGCGCGACAGCGCGGGCCCGCCGGGGTAGCCCAGGCCCATGAGCTTGGCGGACTTGTCGAAGGCCTCGCCGGCGGCGTCGTCAATGGTCTCGCCCAGGATGGCATAGCGACCCACGCCGTCCACGCGCATCAGCTGCGTGTGGCCGCCCGAGACCAGCAGGGCGATGAAGGGGAATTCAGGCGGGTCGCTGCTCAGGAAGGGCGACAGCAGGTGGCCTTCGAGGTGGTGCACGCCCAGCACCGGTATATCGAGCGCCGCCCCCAGGGCGCAGGCCACGCCCGCGCCCACCAGCAGCGCCCCGGCCAGGCCGGGGCCGCGCGTGTAGGCCACCACGTCCACGGCGTCCAGGCGCAGGCCGGTCTCGTGCAGCACGGCCTCGGTCAGCGGCAGCACGCGGCGGATATGGTCGCGGCTGGCCAGCTCGGGCACCACGCCGCCATAGGCCTGGTGCATTTCTATCTGGCTGTGCAGGGCATGGGCCAGCAGCCTTGGCACGGCGGAGCCATCGGCACGCACCAGGGCCACGCCGGTTTCGTCACAGGAGGATTCGATGCCCAGGATCAGCAGACTCATGCCCGGGAGTGTAGTTGCCGCCTGCGGCGCCGCAGCCGCAGGGGCTTCACGGCATCACCAGACGCGGGTGATGTACTGCTCCATCTGCTCGATGATGAACTTCTGCTCGGAGATCACGCTCTTGACCAGGTCGCCAATCGACACCAGGCCCACCACGCGCTCATCATCGAGCACCGGCAGGTGGCGCAGGCGGTTTTCCGTCATCAGCGCCATGCATTGCTCGGCGCTGTTGGTGGGGTGCACGAAGCGCACGGCGCGCGTCATGACCTCGCTGACCGGCGTGTCGATGGAGGCCCGCCCCAGCAGCACCACCTTGCGCGCGTAGTCGCGCTCGGTGAAGATGCCGGCAATCTTGTCGCCCTCCATGACCAGCAGCGCACCGATGTGCATGTCGGCCATGAGCTTCAGGGCGGAGAGCACGGTGTCCGTCGGCTTGACCGAATGCACCTTGCCGTCGGGTTTGGACTTGATGATTTCTGCAACAGATGTCAAAGCTGCCTCCCAGGCTGTCAAGTGAAACAAATGTCAGCCCCGAGTGTCCGCTGAACCGGGCGGCAAATGCAACCCGGTTTCTGTCAGCGTGTATCAGCGCCGGCCAGCCAACAGACTACCACCAAGCTTGAGCAGATCGCCCAGCCCCACCTGTCCATCGCCGTCCTGGTCGAGCAGCCTGCCCAGCAGGTCGCCGCCGGGCGCAGCGCGGCCCTGGCTACTGTCGCGCTCCTGCCCCAGCATCTGCCCCAGGCCGCCGGCGTCCATGCCGCCGGTGTTCACGCGGTGGGCCAGAAAAGACATGACGATGGGCGCCAGCATCTGCATCAACTGGCCGGCATTCGCCCCCAGTCCGCTGGCCTGGCCCAGGCCGGACTCGGCGCGCTCGCGCCCGCCGCCGAAGATATGGCCCAGGATGGCACTGCCGGCATCACCCCCCATGGTGGCGCCCGGGGCCGCGCCGCCGCCGCCCAGCAGCGAACCCAGCAGCCCGCCCAGGTCCAGCCCGCCCAGGCCCAGCGCCTGCTGCGGCGCCGCACCCAGGTGGTCGCGCTGCAGGGCACCGAACAGCGATTGCGCGCCCTGCTCGTCCTGGGCATTGCGCCCCAGAGCGCCTAGCAGCAGCGGCAGCGCCATCTCTACGGCGTTCTGTGTCTGGGCCTGGTCGGCGCCCAGCTGCTGGGCCATCTGCTCTAGCGGCGCGCCCTGCAGGTGCTGCATCAGCTCTTCGGCCAGCAAGGGGTTGGGTGTGGGGTTGTTCATGGCAAGCGACTCCTGTGCAAGATGGATGCGGCACTGCCGGCCGCACGAACGGCCATGGTAGGCGCAGACCACCGCCCGGCCCCCGCCACGCCAGGGCCGCACAACCAAATTTGACAATTGCGCCGCTCGTGCGCATGTAAAGAAAAATAAAGCCATACCCGAGGACGAGCAGGCCTGGCGCCGATATGCGAAAGTGCAGGGTTTACCTTCGGTGACATTTACACCGAGGTTTCCCCGCACCCCGCCGACGAAGACAATCATCGTTTTCGCCCAGAAGTTTTGCGCCACGCCCCCATGACCCACGCGACCCACGCGACCCGCGACCGTTTCCGTCCCACCCTCGAATCGCCACGCCCGCCGCCGCGTGGCCGCGCCACGCTGCTGCGGTTGGCGGCGCTGGGCCTGGCGCTGGGCCTGGCCGGCTGTGGCGAGAAGGCAGCCAAGCCCGTGGCCCAGCAGGGGCCGGCGCAGGTGGGCATCATCACGCTGCAGGGCCAGCACCAGCAGCTGGACGCCACGCTGCCGGGCCGCACGCGCGCCTTCCTGACGGCCGAGGTGCGGCCCCAGGTCTCGGGCATAGTGCAGCAGCGCCTGTTCACCGAGGGGGCCATGGTGCGCAAGGGCCAGGCGCTGTATCAGCTGGACGACCGCTCGCTGCGCGCCGCCGTGGACAGCGCCGAGGCCGCCCTGGCCAAGGCCGAGGCCAGCGCGCGCACGCAGGAGGCCACGGCACGGCGCAATGCCGAGCTGGTGAAGATAGACGCCATCAGCCGCCAGGCCCATGACGAGAGCCTGGCGGGCGCCGCCCAGGCGCGCGCCGACGTGGGCGTGGCCCGCGCCAACCTGGAGACGGCGCGCATCAACCTGCGCTACAGCCGCATCGAGGCGCCGATCGCCGGGCGCATCAGCCTGTCCAGCGTCACGCCCGGTGCGCTGGTCACGGCCAACCAGGCCAACGCGCTCACCACCATCGTGCAGATGGACCCGATGTACGTGGATTTCACGCAGTCAAGCACCGAGCTGGTGCAGCTCAGGCGCGACTGGGAGGCGGGCCGCTACCAGAAGCTGGACGGCAACCAGGCGCGCGTGCGCATCCGCCTGGACGATGGCAGCGACTACGCGCACGAGGGGCGGCTGCAGTTCGCGGGCGTGATCGTCAACGACACCACGGGCACGGTGACGCTGCGCGCCGAGCTGCCCAACCCCGATGGCCTGCTCATGCCCGGCATGTACGTGCAGGCCCTGCTGCCCACGGGCCTGGCCAGCGACGCGCTATTGATACCGCAGCAGGCGGTGAGCCGCGACCTGACCGGCCGCGCGAATGTGCTGGTGGTGGGCGACGGCGACATCATCGAAAAACGCCCCGTGGAGCTGGCCCGCGCCATAGGCAACCGCTGGCTGGTGGACAGCGGCCTGGCCGCCGGCGAGCGCCTGGTGGTGGACGGCTTCCAGCGCGTCAAGCCCGGCGACAAGGTCAAGCCCCA
>JAFEES010000530.1 GCA_018240995.1 Pseudomonadota bacterium
GACCGCCGACTGATTCGGCGCGAACAGGCCGCGCAGATACTTCAAGGCATGTTTGACACGACGCCAGCACCGCAGCCCCAGGCCGCAGCGCCCGCGCCTGTGGTGGCTGGCAGCGCGGAGCAACGGCAAGCCCGCCGATGGCAAATGTGCCTTGATGCTGGCTTGTCTATGCCGCAAGACACCTACTCGCATTTGCCGCGTGGAATCAATGAAATCGCAAAGGCCGAAGGCATTGAAAGGCAGGGCGAGGCGCAGAACTTTGATGCAAACGACCTTGCGCAGCGTGACGGGGCCGACGTGCTGGCCGAATTGCTGGAGGGTGCCCGAGAGCCCGCACCGCCGCCGCTGCCCTTGTCCGTGGCCTTTGCCGATGAACTGCCCGCCGCCTTCATGCCGCCTGATGAGCTGGTGGAGGGGGTGCTGACAGCCGGGGATGGTTCTGTGCTTTACGGCGACTCCAACAGCGGCAAAACCTTTTTCGTTATCGACATGGCCGCCGCCGTGGCGCGTGGTGCGCAATGGATGGGCCGCAACACCGAGCCGGGCTTGGTGGTGTACCTGGCGGCAGAAACGCGTTGCCGATTTGGAACTTGAGGTGGAAACAGTCTTTCCACCTCAAGTTTGTGGACACGGCGGCGCACGACCACAAACAAAGTCCTTCGCAGCCTCAACAGCCGCCGCTGCAGGCATGACAAAGCAGGCCATCAACCAGCACCTGGCCCGCGCCGAAGCCATAGGCGATGAGGGATTGACCCGCATTGCTGGCACCAATGCCAAAACCGTTACCGAATCAGGAGCCGTTACCGCAACGCCCGCTGTAACGCTACATCGCCGTTACCGCAACGCCCGTTCAACGCCCCCCGTTCAACGTTCGTTCAACGCGTGCCGACGCGACAGTAACGCGTGACGACGCGTGACCCACCGTGACCCACCGTGACCCACCGTGACGGACTGTGCTGCTGCTGGGGCTGCTGCTGACGCTAAGGCCACGCTAAGGCCATCGGCACGCCTACAGCCATCGCAAACCAGCTATACCCGTATAGCGTGATTACGTGGTAGCAAAGCGCCATCGGCCAGCAGGACGGCCTATTGACGGGAAATTGGCACTACAGCTTTTCATCGTTTACTGCATCAAGCTGGCAGCGACAAGTTCCATTGTGCGATGGCTGGGCGTACTGGTGCTGGCCTGCTGCTGGTGCTGGTGCTGGTGCTGGTGCTGGTGCTGGTGCTGGTGCTGGTGCTGGT
>JAFEES010000531.1 GCA_018240995.1 Pseudomonadota bacterium
CTTCGACAAGCTCAGCCTGAACGGTAGTTGATACATCAAAGGGCCGGATCAGTAGCTGAGAGTGGGCTTACGGCGCGTTCGGGCGCGGCAGCTCCAGCGCCAGGGTGGTGGCGCCGTCCACGCTGGCGCCCAGGCGCGCCTCGCGCCGGCCCAGCCACTGCAGCACCAGGCCGGGCTCGATGGCGGCGCCCACGCGGTAGTGTCTGGGCGGCTTGCCGTCCACGGCGATCAGGGCCGCGCCGTCGCCGCTGCGCGTGCCGGCCAGCACGCCCAGCAGCACGAAACGGTTGGGCGCCGCCGCGGGGGCGGCGGCGGTGACGACATGGGCGCCCAGCAGCCTGGCCAGGGCCTGGGCGTCGGGCAAGATGGGCTCGGGCGCTGCGGCCACGGGCGCCGGGCCGGCCGCGGGCGCAGACAGCTTCAGCCCCCAATAGACGGCACTGGCGCCGGCCAGCGCCCACAGCACCAGGGTGGCAAGGCGCGGGGCCCAGCGGGAAAGGGAGAGTGTCGCCATGGCCGCATTATCATTGACCGTTTCCGCTTCAACCCCATGTTCCGCGCCGTGACGCCCTCTTCCCCCCCTTCCTTTGCCCAGCGCGCCCGCCGCCGCCTGGCCGCGGGCTTCACCCTGATCGAGCTCATGGTGGTGCTGGTGATCATTGGCGTGCTGGCAGCGCTCATCGTGCCCAATGTGCTCGACCGCGCCGACGATGCGCGCGTGACGGCGGCACGCACCGACATCAGCAACATCATGCAGGCGCTCAAGCTCTACCGCCTGGACAACCAGCGCTACCCCACGGCCGAGCAGGGCCTGCAGGCGCTGATCGCCAAGCCCACCACGCCGCCGGTGCCGGGCAACTGGCGCCCCTACCTGGAAAAGCTGCCAAATGACCCCTGGGGCCATCCGTACCAGTACCTGAACCCGGGCATCAAGGGCGAGGTGGACGTGATGTCCTTCGGCGCCGACGGCCAGTCCGGCGGCGAGGGCAAGAATGCCGATATTGGCAGCTGGCAGTAGCGCGCCGGGCAGGCACGCATTCGCACCAAGGGTGCAGGACGCTGGTTGGTCACGGCATGGCTCCTGCTCCCCCTACCCCTACCCCTCTCCAGCAGGGGCATGGGTAGCTGCACATCTTTTGAGTAGCCCACAACCCTTGTTTGACGCGGGCTTTGCTCCCTCTCCCCTCGCGGGAGAGGGTTGGGGAGAGGGGGCAGGCACGCCTGTGCTCCCAGGCTCCCCCC
>JAFEES010000532.1 GCA_018240995.1 Pseudomonadota bacterium
AGCCGGCGCGGCGGCAAGCTCTACCGCCACGAATACGACGACGCCGACCACGTGCGGCTGCTCGACGTGCTGGCCGGCTTGCCGTGCGCGGTGATGGTGTCGGGCTACAGCTCAACGATCTATGACAGCTCTCCCTTGGCGTCATGGAGAACCATCGACTTCAACGCGATGACGCGCGGCGGCATCGCTATCGAACGGCTGTGGATGAACTACCCCGAGCCGGCCGAGCTGCACGATCTGCGCTACCTCGGCAGCAACTTCCGCGAGCGCGAGCGCATCAAGCGGAAGAAAGCCCGCTGGCAAGCGAAGCTCGCCAAGCTCGATCCGCTGGAGCGGGCGGCGATCATGGAATGCCTGCGCGAGCTGGAGGCGGCCGAGTAGGTCACGCCTGCGCCTGGTTGTGCAGCGCCCATACGCGCTTGACCTGGCTTTCACTGCACCCGGCCAGCCTGGCCGTCTCTGGAATGCTGTGGCCTGCGCTGCGCAGCGCCACGATGCGTTCATGCACCTTTGTGTTGGCCTTGCGGCCGGTGTAGCGGCCGGCGTCCTTCGCCAGCTCGACGCCCTGCCGCTGCCGCTCGCGGCGATCCTCGTAGTCGTCGCGGGCCATCTGCAACGCCAGCTTCAAAAGCATGTCCTGGATCGACTCCAGCACCACCTTTGCCACGCCCTTCGCCTCGGCGGCCAGGTCGGATAGATCGACCACGCCAGGGACAGCCAGGCGCGCGCCCTGGGCGCGGATCGAGGCCACGAGGCGTTCGGCCTCGGGCAGCGGCAGGCGGCTGATGCGGTCGATCTTCTCCGCAACGACGACTTCACCGGGTTGCAGGTCGCCGATCATGCGCAGCAGCTCGGCGCGATCGGCGCGAGCGCCCGAAGCCTTCTCGCGGTAGATGCCGGCGACGTAGAAGCCGGCGGCCCTGGTGCTCTCCACGATGGCGGCCTGCCTGGTCAAGTCCTGCTCGTCGGTGCTGACGCGCAAGTAGATGCGCGCGACCTTGAAAGCGACGCCGGCGGCCTGGTGCTCGGTCGGCGTCCGCATGATGCGGTCGGCACCTTCGACCAGGCCATCGCCGCCGACGCGCAGCGGTGGCGTCTTGGCGAGCGCCTGGCGCGCTGCGCGTGACTGGCGCGGCATGGCCGCAATCTGTGTTTCCTGCGCGGTGCGCGGCGTGATGATCGCGCTGCGCTTCGCCTTGGTCTTGCCTGGGAAGTAGCCGTTGCGGCTGGTCATGGGT
>JAFEES010000533.1 GCA_018240995.1 Pseudomonadota bacterium
AGGATGAAGGGCGGCTGCCCGCCAGCAATGTCGGCGCAGCGCAGGGCGTAGCCGTCCATGGCGCTGTTGTCCTGCGGCGGCACCTGCAGGGGCGAGATGGCGGCCTGCGCCAGCACGCGGCCATCGGCGTCGAAGGTGTTGACGCTTTCGGTACCGGCCAGCGGCATGGCCTGGGCCAGCAGCTCGGCCAGGGCGTCGTCAAGGGATTTGAGGGGTGCACGCACTGTCATTCGCAGGCCTCCGCGGCTTGGGGTGAATACTCGAAGCGCACGCCCTGCTCCAGCATCCACTGCAGCACCTGCAGCGGTTCGCTCAGGTTCAGCACCGGCAGCGCGGTGGGCTCGGGCAGCTGCGCCACGTCGGTGGCGACGGCCACCGTGTGGCCGTCGTGCGCGTATTGCACGGGTCGCGGCGGCTGCCCGGGCGTGGCCGGGCGCCAGACCTCGACCTTGGGCAGATTGCTGTGCTTGAAGCCTTCCACCAGCACCCAATCGACGCCCGGGTCAAGTTCGGCCAGCAGTTCATGCACATCGACGGCATGCGGCTGCGCGTACTCGCGCATCAGCGCCAGGCGCCGGTCGGATGCCACGACCACCTCGTAGGCGCCGGCCTCGCGATGGCGCCAGCTGTCCTTGCCGGGGTGGTCGATGTCGAACCTGTGGTGCGCATGCTTGACCACGGACACGCGCTGGCCGCGCTGGCGCAGCAGGGCAATCAATTGCTCCAGCAGCGTGGTCTTGCCGCTGCCCGAATAGCCGGCAAAGCCCAGCACTTTCATTCCGTGGCTCCTTCAATAAAAATGATAGCTACCAGCGCCCTATCAGCAAACGATGCAGGCCAATCTTATGTCAATCACAATGCGCGGCGATATAGGCCTTGACCTGGGCGACATCGGCCGGCAGCCGCTGCACGCGCTTTGGCAGCTGCTCAATCCCCTCGAATTTGGCCGGGCGCTCGGGGGCTCGGCCCAGGGCTTCCTGGATGGTCTCGGCAAACTTGATCGGCAGGGCCGTCTCCAGCACGATCATGGGCACTGCCCCTTCGCCGCGCTGCTCGCGCGCCACCTTCACGCCGTCGGCGGTGTGGGTGTCGATGATCTGGCCGAAGCGCTGGTAGGTGTCACGGATGGTCGCCAGGCGGTCGGCGTGGGTGCTCTTGCCGCTCACAAAGCCGTACTTGGCGGCAGCGTCCTTGAAGGCCGAGTCCTGGCTCAGGTCGAAGCGCCCCGCCC
>JAFEES010000534.1 GCA_018240995.1 Pseudomonadota bacterium
TTTCACATCTACAGCATGCGCCAGGCCATCGAGGAGGGCTTCATCCTCGACGTGCTGAAGAACTACACGCCCTACCAGCTGGCCTTCAAGCTGGCCCACAACGGCAAGGAGTGGGACGAAAAAGAGGTGGAGCGCAGCGAAGCCATGAAGGGCTTGATGCGCTGGGTGCGCCTGCACCCCTACAACATCAGCCAGAAGGTGGCGGTGGTGGTGGAGCATTTCCGCCAGAACGTGCAGCCCCTGCTCTCGGGCCACGCCAAGGCCATGGTGGTGGTGGGCAGCCGGCAAGAGGCGGTGCGCTGGCAGCTGGCGATGCAGGAATACATAGCAGCCAACGCATACCCCGTGGGCGTTTTGGTCGCTTTTTCTGGTGAAGTGAATGACCCCGACAGCCTGCCCGAGCCGGTGACGGAGAACAGCGCGCGGCTCAACCCCCAGCTCAAGGGCCGCGACATGCGCGAGGCCTTTGCCACCAATGACTACCAAATCCTGCTGGTGGCCAACAAGTTCCAGACCGGGTTTGACCAGCCGCTGTTGTGCGGCATGTACGTGGACAAGCGCCTGGCCGGCATCCAGGCGGTGCAAACGCTGTCGCGCCTGAACCGGGCCTATAGCGGCCCCCACGGCGCCAAGGACACGACCTACATCCTGGACTTCGTGAACGACCCGGACGAGATACTGGCCGCGTTCAAGACCTATTACGAAACCGCCGCGCTGGCCGGCGTGACCGACCCGCACCTGGTCTACGACCTGCGCGCCAAGCTGGACGCCACCGGCCACTACGACGACTTCGAGGTCGAGCGCGTGGTGCTGGCCGAGCTGAACCCCAAGGCCACGCAGGCCATGCTGGCCGCCGCCATCGAGCCGGTGGCCGACCGGCTGCTCAAGCGCTACCGGGCGGCGCAACAGGCGTTGCAGGCCAGCCAGGACGGCCCGGCCACGCAGGCCGCCAAGGACGAGCTGGAGGCGCTGCTGCTGTTCAAGCGCGACCTGGGCAGCTTTGTGCGCGTGTATGCCTTTCTGGGCCAGGTGTTCGACTACGGCAACACGGCCATCGAGAAGCGCGCGATTTTCTTCAAGCGCCTGCTGCCGCTCTTGGACTTTGGCCGCGAGCGCGACGGCGTGGACTTATCCAAGGTGGTGCTGACCCACCACCGCCTGAAAGAACAAGGCCAGCGCATCCTGGCGCTGCACGACACCGAGGGCGACTACAAGCTGCAGCCGCTGCAG
>JAFEES010000535.1 GCA_018240995.1 Pseudomonadota bacterium
GCGCGTCCTGGCGCAGCGGGATGGTAGCGGTCGTCATGGTCATGATGTTAGACAGGGCAATCGCGGCTGATATACGATAGCTGGCCAATTTCTGTCGCGATCATGCCAAGTCACGCCACGCCGCACCCGAACCCGCCGGCTGCCCCAGCGCCGCGGACGGGGCGCGTGCTGTCCTACGTGGAGTCGCTCACGCCGCACCTGTTCGTGCCCAGCCGCGAGCGCCCCGTGCGCGCCAAGCACCGCGAGCTGCGCGCCGACACCCAGGTGCGCCCGCACAGCCACCCCTGGGCGCAGGTGGCGATTTCCACCACCGGCGTGCTGCGCCTGACGGTGCCGCATGGCGCCTACATCGTGCCGCCCTCGCGTGCGCTGTGGATTCCGCCCGGCGTGGAGCATGCCGTGACCATGGTCGAGGACGCCGACCTGCGCACGCTGTACTTCTACCAGGCCCCCGGGCGCTGCGGCCCGGGCGTGGCACGCGCGCAGGAGGCGCCCTGGCGCCAGTGCCGGGTGCTGGAGGTATCCGACCTGCTGCGCGCCCTGGTGCGCGAGATGCCGACCGAGCCCGACGACGGCGCGCCGCTCGGCCCCGAGGCGTTGCTGCGCGAGCGCCACCTGAGTGCGCTGATTCTGGATGAGATGCGCCGCTCCAGCAGCGTGCGCCTGGGCGTGCAGCTGCCGCACGACAAGCGCCTGCGCCACCTGTGCGAGGCCGTGATCGCCGACCCCACGCGCCACGAGACCCTGGCCGACTGGGCGCGTGACACCGGCGCCAGCCCGCGCACGGTGGCGCGACTGTTCCGCCAGGAACTCTCCAGCACCTTCACGCAGTGGCGCCAACAGGTGATATTGGCGCGCGCCGTGGCCCTGGCTGCGGGCCGCCGGCCCATCAACCAGATCGCGGCCGAGCTGGGCTACAACAGCCCCAGCGCCTTCAGCGCCATGGTGCGCCGCGCCGTGGGCTTGGCGCCGGGGGAGTTTTTGGGCGTACAAGCCTAGGGTTTACGCGAGTGGGCGCCCTGATTCGGGGCAAGCCGTGCCATGCTGTCGCCGTGCATGCTTCCCCGCGCCGCATCCACCCGCCCAGGCGCGCGCAGGCCAGCGCGGCGGGGAGCCTGTGCACCAGCATCCAACAAGCCAAGGAGACGCCCCATGCCCCGCACGCCCCCCACCCCCGCCAACCTGCCGCGCCGGCGCCTGCTTGCGGGCAGTGCCGGCGCCCTG
>JAFEES010000536.1 GCA_018240995.1 Pseudomonadota bacterium
ATTGAGTTCCGCGACGAGCTGCCCAAGACCAATGTGGGCAAGATACTGCGACGCGAGCTGCGCGCCCACGCCTGAACGTTTACTACTTTATTGATAGCTGATGCCGCATACCCCACCCGCCCTTCCTCCAGAAATCATTGTTCTTGAGCGCAGCTGGCTGTCGGCCAACAACGTGCTCTTCCTTGGCGGGGACGGCGCCACGGCGCTGGTCGATAGCGGCTACTGCAGCAACGCCGCGCAGACCGTGGCGCTGGTGGCGTCGGCGCTGGGCGGGCGGCCGCTGGACCTGCTGCTCAACACCCATCTGCACAGCGACCATTGCGGCGGCAACGCCGCGCTGCAGGCGCGCTGGCCGGCGGTGCAGACCTGGATACCGCCGGGCCAGTGGGAACAGGTGCAGCACTGGGATCCGGTGGCGCTGAGCTACACCCCCACGGGCCAGGACTGCCCGCGCTTTCGCGCCGACGCGCGCCTGCTGCCCGGCACCGAGGTACAGCTGGGCGGGCGCGCCTGGCAGGTGCACGCCGCGCCCGGCCACGACAATCATGCCGTGCTGCTGTACGAGCCCGAAACCCGCCTGCTGATCTCGGGCGACGCGCTGTGGGAGAACGGCTTTGGCGTGGTGTTTCCCGAGCTCGACGGCGAGGACGCCTTCACCGAGGTGGGCGCCACGCTGGACCTGATCGAACGCCTGCAGCCCATCACCGTCATTCCCGGCCATGGCGGCGTGTTTGCCGACGTGCCCGAGGCCATCACGCGCGCGCGCCGGCGCCTGGCGGGCTTCGTCGCCGACCCCATGAAGCACGCGCGCTACGCCGCCAAGGTGCTGCTGAAATACAAGCTGCTCGAATGGCGCCAGGCCCCGCTGGCCCGAGTCCAGGCCTGGCTGGCCGCAACGCCCTACTACGTGCGGCTGCACCAGCGCTACTTTGCTGATCGCAGCATGGAGCAATGGACGGCCGAGCTGGTGCAAGACCTGATCACCACCGGCGCCGCGCGGCTGGACGGCGACACGCTGCACGACGCCTGAGCCAAGTCCAGACTTCTAATTGGGGTCAGATTCCAATTAATTTCGTCTAATTGGGGTCAGATTCCAATTAATTTTCGGGTACTTGGGCGACTGGTTGTGCGTAGGTAGCTCTTCTTTTTGATGTCGCTGGCCGGGACTCGCCCCGGCGGGCGAGGTACTTTTCTTTGCTTCGCCAAAGAAAAGTACCCAAA
>JAFEES010000537.1 GCA_018240995.1 Pseudomonadota bacterium
GGTCTTTCCTCCCCCCCCCCGCGGGGGGGGGGGGGGGGGGGGGGGGGGCCAGCCTCGCCTTGATGAGAGATATGAACAAAATCGGCACCAAGCGCTTGTTGGTAAAGCGCAAGAAGCTATCAATTTTGATGTTGCCAGCCCTCACCCCAGCCCTCTCCCAGAGGGAGAGGGAGTGAATACCCCGGCGAGCGCGGCGGCGTTTCTGACCCCCTCTCCCCCCGCAGGGGGAGAGGGCAGGGGTGAGGGGGTATCTGCCCCCGCCCAGCACTGGCTCACCGTCCTCGGCGCCCAGCTGCACAACCTGCAGGCCGTGGACGCGCGCCTGCCGCTCAAGCGCCTGGTGGCCGTCACCGGGGTCAGCGGCTCGGGCAAGTCCACCCTGGCGCGCGACGTGCTGCTGGTCAACGTGGCGGCCTGGGTCGGCCAGCGCGCCACCAAGGCCGGGCGTGACGCCATGGACGCCGGCAAGGCCCCCGCACTCGTGGGCTGCGCGGGGCTGCAGGGCTTCGAGAGCGTGGATCGCGTGCTGGAGGTCGATCAAACCCCCATAGGCAAGACCCCGCGCAGCTGCCCCGCCACCTACATAGGCTTCTGGGACACCATCCGCAAGCTATTCGCCGAAACCCTGGAGGCCAAGGCGCGCGGCTACGCCCCCGGGCGCTTCAGCTTCAACACCGGCGAGGGCCGCTGCCCCGGCTGCGAGGGCCAGGGCCTGCGCACCATAGAGATGAGCTTCCTGCCCGACGTGAAGGTGCCCTGCGAGCGCTGCCACGGCGCGCGCTTCAACCCCGAGACCCTGGCCGTCACCTGGCGCGGCAAGAGCATTGGCGACGTGCTGCAGATGGCCGTGGACGAGGCTGTCGAGTTCTTCGCCAGCATGCCCGGCATCGCCCACCCGCTGCAGCTGCTCAAGGACGTGGGCCTGGGCTACCTCACGCTGGGCCAGCCCTCGCCCACCTTGAGCGGCGGCGAGGCCCAGCGCATCAAGCTGGTGACCGAGCTGACCAAGGTGCGCGACGAGGTCGGCCGGCGCGGGCAGAAAAGCCCGCATACCCTCTACGTGCTGGACGAACCCACCGTGGGCCTGCACATGGCCGACGTGGACAAGCTGATCCGCGTGCTGCACCGCCTGGTCGACGGCGGCCACAGCGTGGTCGTCATCGAGCACGACCTGGACGTGATCGCCGAGGCCGACTGGATCATCGACCTGGGTCCCGAG
>JAFEES010000538.1 GCA_018240995.1 Pseudomonadota bacterium
ACCTCGACGTTGCCGGTCTCGTCCGCGCCCACCGGCACGCTCTCGTGCGGCAGATTGGGCACGGCCGCCAGCACGGCCTGCAGCTCGGCCTGGATCTGCTCCAGGCGCGCGGCGGAGCCATCGAGCTCGCTCTTGATGGCCGCGACCTGGGCCTTGGCGGCCTCGGCGGCGTCCTTCTCGCCCTTACCCATCAGCGCGCCAATCTGCTTGGACAGCTGGTTGCGCTGCGACTGCAGCTCCTCGGTGCGCGTCTGGATGGTTTTGCGCTCGGCCTCCAGCGCCTGGAACGCATCCACGTTCAGGAAGGCCTGGGGCTTTTTGCGGGATTCGAGCCGGGCGACGGCCGAGGCGAGGTCTTTGCGAAGGAGCAGGATGTCTAGCATAGCCCTCGATTTTAGTAGGCCGCCGCCGATACACTGGGCACAGGAGGCAATGGCGTGTTCTTCGTATTTGGCCCTGCGGGGCAAATCTACCGTGGCGCATCGGGCAAGCTGGCGCAACTGGCGCCGGTGCAACGCGTGCAACGCCCCCAGGGGCTGCGCACACGCGCCATGGAGCCCGATGCCGCAGCCGCGCCAGGCACTGCGCTGAAACCCCTGCCGACGGCGCAGCAGCAACGCCTGCAGGAGGCAGTCGCCGCCTATGTGCAGACCGAGCAGGGCCCGGATCAGCCGCGCCTGCCGGTGCTACGCGTGGCCGACATGATGACCGTGGGGGCGGTGAGCCTGCCGCCGGAGATGCCGGCGCACGACGCCTGGCTGGCGCTGGCACGGCAGCGCGTGGCCCAGGCGCCGGTGGTGAATGCCCGGGGCCAGGTGGTGGGCCTGCTGCTGCGCGCCGACCTGGCGCCGCTGGATCTGCTACCCCAGCCGGCCGCCGTGCCGCAGGCCATTGCGCATGCGCGCCGCACGGTGGCGCAGGTCATGGTCAGCCCGGTGCCCACGGTGGCCGCGCATACCGAGCTGCGCCGCGTGGCCCCGGTGCTGCTGGACACGGGCCTGCCCGGCCTGCCCGTGACGGACGAGGCCGGCATGCTGCAGGGCTTCATCTCGCGCACCGACATACTGCGCGCCGTGGTCGCCGATCCGCCGCTAGACCTGTGGAGTTGAGATGAAACTGCCCCAACCCTTGCCATCGTCATCCCCGCGAAGGCGGGGATCCAGGGGGCTTGGCGGGGGCACTGGATCCCCGCCTGCGCGGGGAT
>JAFEES010000539.1 GCA_018240995.1 Pseudomonadota bacterium
TGCTGCTCATCAACTCGCCCGGCGGCAGCCCGGTGCAGGCCGGCATGATCAACGACGAGATTGTGCGCCTGAAGGCCAAGCACAAGAAGCCGCTGTACGTCGTGGTCGAGGAAACCTGCGCCTCCGCCGCCTACTACATCGCCGCCGCGGCCGACGACATCTTCGTGGACAAGGCCAGCATCGTCGGCAGCATAGGCGTGCTGATGGACGGCTTTGGCTTCACCGGCACCATGGAAAAGCTGGGCGTGGAGCGCCGCCTGCTCACCGCCGGCGCCAACAAGGGCTTTCTGGACCCGTTCAGCCCGCAGTCCGCGACGCAGCGCGGCTACGCGCAGACCATGCTGGATCAGATCCACCAGCAGTTCATCGCCGCGGTCAAGAAAGGCCGGGGCGAACGCCTGAAGGAAACCCCGGAGACCTTCAGCGGCCTGTTCTGGACCGGCCAGCAGGCCGTGGACATGGGCCTGGCCGACCAGTTCGGCAGCCTGGACTATGTGGCGCGCGAGATCGTCAAGGCCGAGGATGTGATCGACTACACGCGCCGCGACAACGTCGCCGAGCGCCTGGCGCGCAAGTTTGGCGCCACCTTTGGCGAGGTCGTGCTGCGCGGCATGCGCTCGGCGCCGGCGCTGCGCTGAGGGCGGGGGGTAGCGCCGCATGCCGGCCTGAATCTGGTGCCCTGGTTGTGTAACGCCGGCCGCGCACCGGGTAGCACTGTCGTACTATTGAAATAATAGCTGTCCGCGCTTGGTGGGGCTATGTTTCCATTGATTTTCATAAAAAGTAAGCTGCCTGCCTCGCGCAGTTCCGCATGAACACCACGGTCGCCACGCTGGCCCCTTCCCTGTCGCCTGCGGGCCATCTGTCCTGCCGCCCTGAGCAAGAGGCCGCGCCCCTGCCCGAAGACCTGCACAGCGCCATCGCCGCCGCCTTTGCCATGGGCGCGGGGCCGGGCCTGTTGCATCTGGGTGGTGTCTGCGCGGCGAGCGCCTTGCCGCCGACTTGGGCCTATTGGCGTGACCTGGCGGCGCGCTACCTCACGGCGCTGTGTACCGCGCAGCAGGGCGATGGCGCTGACCTGCCGGCCGTGCCAGTGCCCGATGCCCCGGCGCTGCAGGCGCTGGTGCTGAACGCCCCGCCCATGGCCGGGGCCGAGTATCTTGATGCCGACGTCTTGAACGCGCTGTGGGGCGAGATCG
>JAFEES010000053.1 GCA_018240995.1 Pseudomonadota bacterium
TCCGCTTTTTTTTGCCTGTTGCTACCCTCCTTTTGCACAAGTTTGCTAACTCTGCGGCGGTGCGGCCCTCCGATGAGCAGGGGGCGCGAGCCGGCGCCGCAGGCCGCGACTTCCGCCGAAGCGCGCCCGCCCCAGGCGCCGCGCCGCACCCACCCGCTGCTGGAGCAGCTGGCCGGCTGGTACCCGCAGCTGTTCGGCGCGCAGTTCCTGCCGCTCAAGCGCGGCATCTTCCACGACCTGATGGAAGCCCATGGCGACGCCATCGACAAGGACGCGCTGAAGCTCGCCCTGTCCATCCACACCCGCTCCACGCGCTACCTGAACGCCGTGGCCCAGGGCCTGAAACGCCACGACCTGCAAGGCCAGCCGGTGGAAGACATGGCACCCGAGCATGTGCACCACGCGCTGCTGGAGGTGTTCCGCCGCCGCAAACCGCGTGACGGCGAGGATCTGCAGGCCACGCTGCGCCGGCGCATCGCCCAGGCCTTCGAGGCCAGCGGCCTCACCCGCGAGGCCTACGACGCCCTGGTGCGCGGGCGCGACGACAAGGCCAATGCCCTGCTGGACGAGGCCTTCGCCGAGGTGGCAGAGCGCGACGCCCGCGCCGAGGCCCTGGCGCGCGCCTTCGAGGCCAGCGGCCAGGACGAGGCCGCGTTTGCCGAGATGTATGGCATGGATCGGCGCGCCGTCGCCCAGTCCCTGGCGCGCGCGCGCCGCCGCCAGCAGGCCTGAGGAGCGCCGCCATGTGGCTGGGTGTATCGCTGTTCTACGTGGGCGCCGTGCTGTGCCTGAACGGCCTGTGGATGCGCGGCCATATCGCCGACCGCGAGATCTGGGTCATCAACGTCTTCGTCGGCCTGGTGTCGCTGGCCATAGGCCTGTGCTCCATCTTCGGCCCGGGGGCGGATGCCGCCTCCGTACAGGGCGGTGCGCTGACCCTGCTGTTCGCCTTCACCTACCTGTGGGTGGCCATCAACCGCTTCAGCGGCGCCGACGGGCGTGGCCTGGGCTGGTTCAGCCTGTTCGTCGCCATTACCGCCGTGCCCGTGTCGCTCGATACCCTGGCCGGCGCGCACAGCCTGCTGGACTGGTGGATGGGCGCCAACTGGGCCGCCTGGGCCGTGTTGTGGGCGCTGTTCTGGCTGCTGCTGGCACGCGGACGCGACATCGGCCGCTTCACCGGCGCCCTGTGCATCGCCCAGGGCGTGCTCACGGGCTGGCTGCCGGGCTACCTGATCCTGAGCGGGCGCCTGGCGTAATTCTGCGTTGACAACCGGATCGGCGCGCCGCCGTTCAGGCTACGAACTGTAGATCCAGGTCGCCGTGGGCGTAGATCACCACGCCCGTGTCGGTCTCGGTGATGCCGTGGCCCGTGCCCGCGGGCGCGAGCTGGTAGTCGCCCGCCTGCAGCAACAGGTCGTCGAGGAACAGCTCGCCCTGCACCATCAGGCATTCCTCGTCATGTCCGTGTCGGTGCCGAGGCACGGCGGCGCCCGGTTGGGCGTGGTACAGCAGCGCCGCCTGGCCGCCGCGCTGCCACAGCACGCGCCGGCGGATGCCTGGCGCGAACTCGGGCCAGCCGGCGTCGGCGTCGCGCACGCTGAATGGCGCGTCGCCCGGGCCGGCTGCAAGCGCCGATTCGCGCAGGAACAACCAGGCGCCATCCTCGGAGGACACCGTGCGGGGCGCCGAGCCCGCTGGCGCCGCGTGGTAGTCGCGCAATTGCAGCCGCTCCTCGCCGATGTGGGCCTGCCCGCGCAGCACCAGCCATTCGCGATGGCAAGCGGCGTCCGGTTCCTGCCACCGGCTGCCGGGCTGCAGATCGACCAGCAGCGTGCGCAACGGTTCGCCGGGACGCGGCGGGCGCCCGGCTTGCGTCGCGTACAGCAGGCGCCCGGCCACCCCGGGGGCCAACGGAGTGGCTGCCAGGCGCCTTGGCCTGGCAGTGACCATGGCCGTGGAGGCCGCGCGCGATACGGCTAGGCGCTCAAGTAGCCGGCCGCGCACGCTGCGTGAGGCCTGCACGGTGGCGTCATCGGCTACCCAGGCGTTGGTCAATGACGCACCAAGCAGTGGCTCGATGGTTTGATCCACCGGATTGGGCGCGGGGGTGATGCGCAGGGGCAGGGGGTCGGCCGGCATGGCGTCAGCGCTTGTGGGGCGGTTGTGCGAGTTAGGGGTCATGACAGGAGCGCGGGCGGAGTCCCGCTGGAACCCAGGGTTTGACGCAGCGACAGCAGCGCGCGGCGGATCTGCGACTTCACGGTGCCCAGCGGCAACCGCGTGTGTGCGGCGATTTCCTCGTGGGACAGGCCGCGGAAGAACGCCAGCGAGACCAATTGTCGGGGCTGGGCACCAAGCAGCATCAGGGCCCGGTGCAGATCCGATGAGTGCTGCGCCAGATCCAGCAGTTCGTCGACGACGGGGCCCTCGCTGGCGAGTTCTGGCAGGTTGCCTCCATCCAGCGGGACGTGTTCGAAGCGGGCCTCGCGGCGCAAGGCGTCTATGGCCCGCGACCGGGCCACCGCCAGCAGCCAGGTCAGCGCCTTGCCGCGCGCGGGATCGAAGCGCAACGCCTGCCGCCAGACCTGGAAGTACGCGTCTTCCACCACTTCCTCGGCCGTCGCCGTGTTGCGCACGATGCGCCGCACCAAGCCAAACACGCGTGTGAACGTGGCGTCGTACAACGCCGTCAGTGCCCGTTCGTCGTGTTCGGCGATGGCCGCCATCCACAGCGCAAGCTGTGCATCGTTGGCAGTGGGCAATGCGTCGCGCGGCGCCTGGGGGGCATCGCTTTCATCATGCGTCGCCTCCCATTCACCTGGCTCGGGTGTCAGCGCGCCATCGTCGCCAAAGCCTTGCATGGCGCATGCGTCTGCGCCTGCTTCGGGCTTGTCAGCGTGCTCCGTGGCGTCCATGTTTTTCCTGGTCGCGTTCATGTGGCAACCTCCGTCGGCTGGGCTGCTGGCCCAGGGCCCGCCATTGCACGTAAGACCGTTGGCGGGATACGGCGCGGCCAAGGTTTTGGATGCATGGCGCTCATTCCAACACCTGGCTCGCATCGGGGATGGCCCCGCGCAGGAAGATCGTCGCCCCGGTGTCCGTGCTGATGGTGGCGTGCAGCGCGCCGCCATGTGCCAGGTGGTAGCCACCCGGGCCCAGCTCCAGGGTCGTCCCAAGGCGCAGGCGGCCCTCCAGCACGATGCACTCCTCGTCGCGCGGATGACGGTGCGGCGGCAGCGATGCGCCCGGCTGCAGGCGCAGCAGGTACGACAGCATGTCGCCTTGTTCATGCAGCACCTTGATCGCCACGCCGTCCAGGAACGGCTGCCACAGGCCCTCCTCTCTGGCTATCGTCAGGTGCGAAGTATCGGCGTCGGCGACACGCTCCATGAGACGGCGGCGTATGGCCCGCGCCCGGGCCGGCGAGGCGTCGGCGGGTGGCTCCTGGAGCCGGTGGTCGAGATGATCCATGCAGCCATTACGCAAGGGGCGAAGATGTGGATTCAACTCTGCACCCGCGCCGCGGTCAAGGTCGGCGCAGCGCATGGGTAGCGCTGCATCCGGGCGCGCCGCAGCAGCGTACAAACGGGCACCGCATGGACAGCGCCAGGCTTGCCATGAACCCGACCGCCCAACCCGAGAAGCGCCGCCCCGTGATCTTCTGGAAGCCACCATGCCAGCCAGCCATTTCGATCTAGTGAGCCACTGGCGTATCCACGCGCCGGTGGAGCGGGTCTGGGCGGCGCTGGTGGACACCCCCGCATGGCCGCTGTGGTGGCCGTATGTGCTGGAGGTTCAGACGCTGCGTGTGGGCCAGGCCAGTGGCGTTGGCACGCGGCGGCGCCTGGTCTGGGCAACGCGGCTGCCATACCGCATCGTCATCGAAGTGGAAGGCCTGGAGTCGGTGCGCCATCAACTGCTGCGGGTGCGCTCGCACGGGCAGCTCGATGGCGAAGGTGTGTCGCTGTTGCGCGCGGAAACGGGCTTTACCGACGTGACCTATGTCTGGCGCGTGACGCTCAAGCGCCGCTGGATGTGCTGGCTGGCTCCGTTGCTGGCCCCGGTATTCCGCTGGAACCATGGCTGCGTCATGCGCGCCGGCGAGGCCGGCCTGCGGCGTTACCTTGAGGCGAAGGCCACGCCGCATGCGGCGACAAAGGCCGGTTGAACCGGCCCCTTGCTAGCGCCAAGGTGGACGCATCAGTTGACGCGCGCTTCGCCCGCGGTTTGCGTGTCGAGCATGCCCCAGAACGCCGTGATGACACCGCTGTCGACCGCGAAGACATGCACCCAGGGGCATTCAAAGGTCTTGCCGGTGGCGCGCAGCGTCGTGCGCTCGTGCCCGATCACGGTGACATGGCCGGCGCCGGCAAACATCTGTTGCGGCTCGAACGCATGGATGTCGTCGCTGGCGGCAACGCTGGCAAACCATTCACCGACACGGCTGGTTCCGACCATGGCGCTGTTGTAGGGCGCTGTACGGTCGGCCACGAACTGCCAATGGACATTGGGGCTGCACATGGCAAGCAGGGCTTGAATGTCGCCGCGACCAAAGGCGGCATAGGCTTTCTGGACGGTTTCCAAGGGCGTGGTCATGGCATGGCTCCGCGTGGTTGTGGTGCCGGGTGTACGGCAGGCATGCCCGTTTGGATGCCGCGCGTGCTGCCATCGGGCGGCATGACGCGTAGGCGGTCGGTCGGCTGCATCCGGACGGCCGGTGCTGGCGTATAGCGGCATGTCATCTACCACGACCCACAGGAGTCCGACATGCAAGCCACCCTTTTCCCCGCCCGCCGCAACTTCCTCACACGCTCCGGCCAGTTCACGCTGTCGGCAGCGGCCGTCGGTCTGCTGGCGGGCAGCCGCACGGCGAACGCTCAGTCGTCGATGGCGATGGAGTCTGACGTGAACATCCTGAACGTTGCGCTGGCCCTGGAGCACGAGGCCATCAACGCCTACCAGCTCGGCGCCGGCAGCGGGCTGCTGCAAAAACCGGTGCTCGACGTAGCCGTGGCCTTCCAGTCGCACCACAAGGTCCACCGTGATGCGCTCGTCGCAACCATACAAAAGATGGGTGGCAAGCCGGTGATGGAGATGGCGCTGGACGACTACGCCAAGGTGCTGAACGCTGCGTCGCTCATGAGCCAGGCCGATGTGCTGACGCTGGCCGCGAGGCTGGAGCTCGGAGCTACCAATGCCTACCTTGGCGTGATCCCCTCCTTCAAGGACAACAAACTCGGCCAGGTGGCCGCGCGCCTGGCGGCCGACGAGACCATGCACTGGACTGCGCTGTCGCAGGCGCTGGGCAAGACGCTGCCAGCGGGGGCGTTGAGCTTTGGGGCCTGACATGCGCCATGCATTGGTGCTGGCCGCCGCGCTTGCCGCGGCCCAGGCCTGGGCCGGCGGCGATGCGCAACGTGGCCAGCAGGCCTACGAGGCCCAGTGCGGCGGTTGTCACTCGGTGGAATTTGATCGCATTGGGCCACGCCATGCCGGCATCATGGGCCGCCGTGCCGGCAGTGTGCCGGGCTTTGCCTACAGCCCTGCGCTGCGCAACAGCGGCTTGGTGTGGGATGCGGCGCTGCTAGAGCGCTGGCTTGCCAACCCCGAGGCACTGGTGCCGGGGCAGCGCATGGGTTATCAACTGGAGGATGCACAGTTGCGCGCGGACATCATTGCTTACCTGGCCACGCTTGTCTCGCGCCGCCCTTGAAGGGTTGGCTGCTTTGCCTCCGACACCATCATGGGTGAGCATTAATCCGTTCGTGCGCCCCACGCACACGCTGGCACTCGCGCAAGTGTTGCCCTGGCTGGCCCTGGGGGCCGCCGGGGGCTGGCGATGTTGTGGCGGCGGCAGTGCCAGACACCAAGATGGTGCTCAGCGCCGCTGCAACGTCGCCCACAGCGCCGCCAGCACGATCAGCGCGCCGCCGGCCAGGGTGCGCGGCTGCAGCTGGGCGGCGCCCAGCAGCACCGATGACACGCTGGCAAACAACACCTCGGACAGCATCACCACCCCGGTGATCGCCGTGGGCAGGCGCGCCGCGCCGTACTGCAGCGCCCAGTTGCCCAGCATCAGCAGCAGCGCCAGCGCCAGCGCCACCGTGGCCCAGCGCGGGTCGAAGGCCGGAAAGCCCGGCACCACCCCCAGCGCCAGGCCGCCCAAGGCCGAGAGCCAGCCCAGGGCCATGCAGCCGCCAAACATGGCCAGCATGCGTGCCGGCCCGGGCAGGGTGTGCAGGCGGCGCAGCAGCACGTTGGTCACGGCAAAGGTGAAGCCGCCCAGCAGTGCCAGCGCGTCGGCCAGCGACAGGTTGGCCAGCAGGCTGCCCCAGCTGGCACCCGCGGGCACCAGCACCAGGGCCACGCCGCCAAAGGCCAGCCCTAAGCGCGCCAGCGCCGCCGGCGTGGGGCGCTCGCCCAGCAGGCGCCAGGCCAGCAGCACCAGCCAGGCCGGCATGAGGTAGAACACCAGCACCACGCGCACCACGTCGCCCACGGTGACGGCCCAGTTGAAGGCCATGTTGTTGATGCCGGAGTTGAGCGCCAGCAGCCACAGCGCCGGCTGGCGCAGCAGCTCGCGCAGGCTGCCAGGGCGGGCCAGCAGCATCACGGCGCACACCAGGGTGTACATGACGGCCGTGGCCCACAGCGGGTGCAGGCCGGCGGCATGCATGGCGCGGAACGGCCACCACGACAGGCCCCACAGGAAGGCGTTGCACAGCAGGGCGAAGACGGGTAGCGACGAATGCATTTGTGGTCGGGCCAGAGCGCCCGCCAATCAATCGCAGGCCGCTATCAAAATTAGTGCTGATCCAGGCGCGCGATCTTGCGCAGCTGCACCATTTCCTTGGGGTAGTGGCGCACGTTGTAGACATGCCAGCGCAGTATCACCACCATCACCGCCGCCACCAGCAGGCCGAAGGCGGCAATGGCGCCGTAGGCCGACAGGCCCCATTTGGTGAACAGGCTGTAGAGCACCCCCATGCCCAGGATGGCGGCCTGCTCGTTGAAGTTCTGCACGGCAATCGACCGGCCCGCGCCCATCAGGTTGTGGCCGCGGTGTTGCAACAGCGCGTTCATGGGCACGACCAGGAAGCCCCCTAGGCCGCCGAGCACGATCAGGAACGGCACGGCCAGCCAGATGTTGTGGATGGCGTTCATCAGGATCACCACCAGGCCCATGGCAATGCCCAGGGGCAGCACGCGCGTGGCCTTGTCCAGCTGCGTGTGCGACGAGGCCAGCACCGCGCCCGCGGCCGTGCCCACGGCCACCACGCCCACCAGGGCAGAGGCCTGCGTGGTGCTGTAACCCAGGGCCACGCCGGCCCAGGCCAGCACGATGTAGCGCAAGTTGCCCGACACGCCCCAGAACAGCGTGGTGGTGGACAGCGAGATCTGCCCCAGCCGGTCGCGCCACAGGCGGCTATTGCAGGCCCGGAAGTCGTGCAGCAGCACCAACAGCTGGCGCGGCATGGGGCGCATGGCCACGCCGGTCAGCGGTATGCGCAGGTTGATGGCGGCGGCCAGCACATACACCGGCACCAGGGCGAAGATGGCGGCCTCGGCCGGCAGGTCTATGCCCAGATCCACGCCAGGCATGTCAAAGCCCAGCAGCACACCGGAAATATGCGGAGCCACCAGCTGGCCGCCCAGCACCACGCCGAGGATGATGGAGCCTATGGTCAGGCCCTCGATCCAGCCATTGGCCTTGACCAGCTGCGAGGTGGGCAGCAGCTCGGTCAGGATGCCGTATTTGGCCGGCGAATACGCCGCCGCGCCCAGGCCCACCACGCCATAGGCCAGCAGCGGGTGCGAGCCGAACAGCATCATCAGGCAGCCGACCACCTTGATGGCATTGCTGATGAACATCACCCGGCCCTTGGGCATGGAGTCGGCGAACGCGCCCACGAAGGGCGCCAGCACTACATAGAACAGCGCGAACATGGGCACCAGGGCGGCGCGCTGCCATTCGGGCGCGCCGCTGCTGCGCAGCAGCTCCACCGCGGTCACGAACAAGGCGTTGTCGGCCAGCGAGCTGAAAAACTGCGCCGACATGATGGTGTAGAAACCGCGCTTCATCGGATGACTGGTGCTTCCATCAATGCGGCTGATGGATTGTGAAAATTCGAAACACTCCGCGGAGCGACGGGCGGTTATATCACGCGCTTGGAGCCCGGCGATGCCAGAATGCGCCCGTCCTGATACGTGTTAACACCGCCATGCCGCGCCCCATTCTTGCCACCATCCATCCTGCTGCAGTGCAGCACAACCTGGAGCGCGCGCGCCGCGCCGCGCCCGATGCGCGCGTGTGGGCGGTGGTCAAGGCCAATGCCTATGGCCATGGCATAGAGCGGGTGTTTGAAGGCCTGCGTTCGGCCGACGGCATCGCGCTCCTGGATCTGGCCGAAGCCGAGCGTGTGCGCCGGCTCGGCTGGCGCGGCCCCGTCCTGCTGCTGGAGGGCGCGTTCGAGCCGCGCGACCTGGAGTTGTGTTCGCGCCTGTCGCTGTGGCATGTGGTGCACTGCGAGCAGCAGATCGACTGGCTGGCGGGGCATAAGACCCAGGTGCCGCAGCGCGTGTTCTTGAAGATGAACAGCGGCATGAACCGCCTGGGCTTCGCGCCCGAGCATTTCCGCCCGGCCTGGGCAAGGCTGAACGCGTTGCCCCAGGTGGATGAAATCTCCTTCATGACGCATTTCAGCGACGCGGATGGCGCGCGTGGCATCGCCCACCAGCTGCAGGCCTTCCACCAGGCGACGCAAGACCTGCCGGGCGAACGCTGTATTGCCAACAGCGCCGCCATATTGCGCCACGGCGCTGCCGGCGACGTGCGCCTGGACTGGGTGCGCGCCGGCATCGTGCTCTATGGCAGCGCGCCCGACCACCCCGAGCGCACGGCGGCCGCCTGGGATTTGCAGCCGGCCATGACGCTGGCCGCGCGCCTTATTGCCGTGCAGCATCTGCAGGCTGGCGACAGCGTGGGCTATGGCTCGCGCTTCACGGCCGACGGGCCGCTCACCATAGGCGTGGTCGCCTGCGGCTATGCCGACGGCTATCCGCGCCATGCAGACACCGGCACGCCGGTGCTGGTGAACGGTGTGCGCACGCGCACCGTGGGCCGTGTGAGCATGGACATGCTCACCGTGGATCTGACGCCCGTGCTGGACAGCGGGGTGCCCGCCGGCCCGGGCGCCGAGGTCACGCTCTGGGGCCGCGCCGGCAATGGCGCCCTGCTGCCCATAGACGAGGTGGCGCAGGCCGCGGGCACCGTGGGCTACGAGCTGATGTGCGCGCTGGCGCCGCGCGTGCCGGTGGTCGTGGCGCAGCCGTGAGGTTCAGGCCAGCGCCCGCTGCACGGCCGGGCGCTGCGCCATGCGCGCGTGGTGCGCCGCAACCTTGGCAAAGCGCGCCATGTCCACGCCATCGCTTTTCAGCCAGCCGGCCATGGTGAACAGGTAGCCGTCGGCCACCGTGAATTGCGCGCCCATCACCCAGGGGCCGTCACCGAGGTAATGGCGCTCTATCAGTTCGAAGCATTCCGTCATGTTGGCCGGCACCTTGCGCTGCATGGCTGCCTGTGCCTCGGGCTCGTCGGCCCAGCGGCTGGCGCGCGGGCGGTGGGCGTGGGCGATGTGCACGGTGGAGGCCAGGTAGCTGTTGAACTCCTGCATGCGCGCCAGGCCGAAGGCATCGGTGGGCGCAAGATTCGCATGAGCAAAGCGCTGCGCCACATATACCAGCAGGGCCGGGGTCTCGGTCAGCGTGCCATGCTCGGTGACCAGCGCGGGCACGCGGCCCTTGGGGTTCACGGCCAGGTATTCGGGCGTGCGCTGCTGCTGGCCGGCCAGATCCACGCGCACCAGCTGGTAGGGCGCCTGGGCTTCCTCCAGCGCGATGCGCACGGCCTGGGCGCAGGTGCCGGGGGCGAAATAAAAGGTCAGGGAAGACATGGCGGTTGTCTCTTGAAGTTGCTATGCGGGCCGCAATGGTAGGCTGCGGCGCATAAAAATGTGACCGGCGCCGCGATGTGCCGCATTCCTTCATGGCCAAAGAAAAATCCATTTACACCTGCACCGAATGCGGCGGCAGCAGCCCGCGTTGGCTGGGCAAATGCCCGGCCTGCGGCGCCTGGAACACCTTGATTGAAACCGTGGCCGAACCTGGCCCGGGCAAGAACCGCCTGAGCGCCACCGGCCAGCGCGCCGGCCTGGCCCAGGCGCAGGCGGTGATGCCGCTGGCCGCCATCGAGGCCACCGAGGTGGCGCGCACGGCCAGCGGCATCGAGGAGCTGGACCGCGTGCTGGGCGGCGGCGTGGTCGAGGGCGGCGTGGTGCTGATAGGCGGCGACCCGGGCATAGGCAAGTCCACGCTGCTGTTGCAGGCCATGGACGCGCTGCAGCGCCGGGGCCTGCCCACGCTCTACGTGACCGGCGAGGAGAGCGGCGCCCAGGTGGCGCTGCGCTCGCGCCGCCTGGGGCTGGATGCCAGCCAGGTGAACGTGCTGGCCGAGATCCAGTTGGAAAAAATCCTGGCCACCATCGAGGCCACGCAGCCGGCGGTGGCGGTGATCGACTCCATCCAGACCGTCTACTCCGACCAGCTCACCAGCGCCCCGGGATCGGTGGCCCAGGTGCGCGAGTGCGCGGCGCATCTGACGCGCCTGGCCAAGGCCACGGGCATCGCCGTGGTGTTGGTCGGTCATGTGACCAAGGAAGGGGCGCTGGCCGGCCCGCGCGTGCTGGAGCATATGGTGGACACGGTGCTGTACTTCGAGGGCGACACGCACTCAAGCTTTCGCCTGGTGCGCGCCATCAAGAACCGCTTCGGCGCCGTGAACGAGATCGGCGTGTTCGCCATGACAGAAAAGGGTCTTAAGGGCGTGGCCAACCCCAGCGCGATTTTTCTCAGCCAGCATGCCGAGCCCGTGCCCGGCAGCTGCGTTTTGGTCACGTTGGAGGGCACGCGGCCGCTTCTCGTAGAGATACAGGCTCTGGTCGATGGCGGCGGCGTGAGCCCGCGGCGCCTGTCCGTGGGCCTGGAGCGCGACCGCCTGGCCATGCTGCTGGCGGTGTTGCACCGCCACGCGGGCGTGGCCTGCGCGGACCAGGACGTGTTCGTCAACGCCGTGGGCGGCGTGCGCATCAGCGAGCCCGCGGCCGACCTGGCGGTGATGCTGTCGATTACCAGCAGCCTGCGCGGCCGGGCGCTGCCCAAGGGCTTCATCGCCTTCGGCGAGGTCGGCCTGGCCGGCGAGGTGCGCCCCGCACCGCGCGGCCAGGAGCGCCTGAAGGAGGCCGCCAAGCTGGGCTTCACCGTGGCCGTGGTGCCCAAGGCGAACGCGCCCAAGAAGCCCATCCCGGGCCTGCAGATCCACCCCGTGGAGCGGGTGGAGGAGGCCATGGATGCGGTGCGTGGCCTGGGGTGAGGCGAGCGGCCACTGTGCAAGCTTGCAGATAGGTGTATAAGCGTCTATGCGCATAAGCGCCGAATTGGAGTCATCATGAGCACGGTGCGCTGGAACATCGCTGTATCGCCGGAAGTGGATCAATCCGTGCGCATTTTTCTTGCCGCCCAGGGTGGGGGGCGCAAGGGGGATTTGTCGCGCTTCATCGAAGAATCGGTGCGCGCCCACCTGCTGGAGCGCGCGGTCGATCAGGCCAAGACCGCAGCCGCTGGACTGGATGAGAGCGAGCTGACGGAGCTCATTGACGAGGCGGTGCAGTGGGCGCGTGAGGGCGGCGGGCGCTGATGCGCGTCATTCTCGACACCAATGTGCTGCTGGGCGCGCTGATTTCACCGTATCGCCCCCCCGACTTGATCTACCGCGCCTGGCGCGCATCGCGTTTCGAGCTGGTCACGTCCCTGGAGCAGCTCGACGAGTTGCGGCGCGTCAGCCGTTATCCCAAACTCAAGGCCATCCTGCCCGCCCACCGCATTGGAACCATGGTCAACAGCATGCAGCGCGCCCTGGTGCTGCCCATGCTGCAGCCATTGCCGGAGGGCGTGCAAGCCACTGACCCCAACGATACCTTCCTGCTTCAGATGGCAGTGGCGAGCGCGGCCGACTACCTGGTGACCGGCGACCGCAGGGCCGGGCTGCT
>JAFEES010000540.1 GCA_018240995.1 Pseudomonadota bacterium
ACGGCCAGGTCGTCGATAGCAGGTCGCTGGACGAGCTGCTGCGCCCGCCCGCGCAATTGCTCGCCGACGTGAGCGAATGGATGACCCTGGCCGAGGGTGACGTGCTGCTTGTCGGCGTGCGCTACATGGCGCCGCAGGCCCGGCCCGGCAGCAGGGTGCGCATCGGCATGGATGGCCTGGCCAGCCTTGGCTTCACGATTGCAGAAAGGGGCGCGGCATGAAGCGCGGACGCATTGCCTACAACGGTGCGGTGCACCAGGTCACGCAACACCAGGGGCTTGTGCGCCTGGCCGATGGCCGCCTGCTTGAGGAGGGGGCATGCCAATGGCTGCCCCCGGTCGAGGTGGGCACGGTGTTCGCCCTGGGCCTGAACTACGCCGACCACGCCAAGGAGCTGGCCTTCAAGGCGCCCGAGGCTCCGTTGGTGTTCTTGAAGGGCCCGAACGCCATCGTCGGCCACCGCGCGCGCACGCGCCGCCCGGCGGACGCCACCTACATGCACTACGAGTGCGAGCTGGCCGTGGTCATAGGCAAGACTTGCAAGAACGTCGCCAAGGCAGACGCCATGGCGGTGGTCGCCGGCTACAGCGTGGCCAACGACTACGCCATCCGCGACTACCTGGAAAACTACTACCGCCCCAACCTGCGCGTGAAGAACCGCGACGGCTGCACGCCGCTGGGCCCCTGGCTGACGGACGCCGCCGATGTGCCCAACCCGATGGCGCTGGCCTTGACGACACGCGTCAACGGCCAGACCACGCAGCAGGGCACGACGGCGGACATGATCTTCGACATCGCCACGCTGATCGAGTAC
Source organism: Pseudomonadota bacterium (assembly GCA_018240995.1). Taxonomy (GTDB): domain Bacteria; phylum Pseudomonadota; class Gammaproteobacteria; order Burkholderiales; family Burkholderiaceae_C; genus Alicycliphilus. The sequence goes on from JAFEES010000540.1 coordinate 815, forward strand.
CTGTCGTCCTTCATGACGCTGAACCCCGGCGACGTGATCCTCACCGGCACGCCCGAGGGGCTGGCCGATGTGAAGGCCGGCGATGTGGTGGAGACCGAGATCGAGGGCCTGGGCTGCCTGGTGAACCACATCGTCGATGACGCTGGCTATGGTTTTTCTCCCTCTCCCGCAGGCGGGCAGGGGTGAGGATGCCGTTGCCCGGCATTCACCCCCTCACCCCTCCATCTCCCCCAAGGGGGCGAGGGCGACCGGTTGCGCCGGCTTTACTCCCTCTCCCCCAAAGGGGCGGGGTGACCGGTTGCGCCGACTTTACTCCCTCTCCCTCTGGGAGAGGGTGGGGGTGAGGGCTAGCGGCCCAGTCTGAAGTATGTTTCTATTCAGG
>JAFEES010000541.1 GCA_018240995.1 Pseudomonadota bacterium
AAGACGCGGCAAAACCTGGGGATCTACCGCCAGCAGTTGCTGTCGAAAAACGAGCTCATCGTGCGCTGGCTGGCGCACCGCGGCGGCGCGCTGGACTTTGCCGAGCATTGCCGGCAAAACCCCGGCCAGCCCTACCCCGTGGCGGTGGCCATAGGCGCCGACCCGGCCACCGTCCTGGGCGCGGTGACTCCCGTGCCCGACACCCTGTCCGAATACCAGTTCGCCGGCCTGCTGCGCGGCGCGCGCACCGAGGTGGCGCCCGCCATCGGCGTGCCGCTGCAGGTGCCGGCCCACGCCGAGATCGTGCTGGAAGGCCATATCCAGCCCGACGCGACGCACAAGAGCGGCTGGCGCCACGCGCTGGAGGGGCCCTATGGCGACCACACCGGCTACTACAACGAGTGCGCCGAGTTCCCGGTGTTCACCGTGGAGCGCATCACGCAGCGGCAGGGCGCCATCTACCACAGCACCTACACCGGCAAGCCGCCCGACGAGCCGGCCATGCTGGGCCTGGCGCTCAACGAACTCTTTGTGCCGCTCCTGCAGCGCGCCTTCCCCGAAATTCTCGACTTCTACCTGCCGCCCGAGGCCTGCAGCTATCGCATGGCCGTGGTGCGCATCAGGAAGGCCTACGCCGGCCATGCGCGGCGCGTGATGATGGGCGTGTGGAGCCATCTGCGCCAGTTTCTCTACACCAAGTTCATCGTCGTCGTCGATGAAGATGTGGACGCACGCGACTGGAAGGAAGTGCTCTGGGCCATGACCACGCGCATGGATCCGGTGCGCGACACCATGCTCATCGAGAACACCCCCATCGACTACCTCGACTTTGCTTCCCCACAAGCCGGCCTGGGGGGCAAGATGGGGCTGGATGCGACCAACAAATGGCCCGGCGAGACGCAGCGCGAATGGGGCCGCACCATGGCCATGAGCACCGACGTCAAGGCGCGCATGGATGCACTGGCCGACGACCTGGGTCTGTAAAGCTTGATAAGAAACAAGCCTCAGATGCGCCCCTCATGCCCCCTCCCCCTCTGGCCTGTGTATGCACACATTTTCTTCCTCCCCTCTCGCCTCGCGGGAGAGGGGCCGGGGGAGAGGGGGCAGATCCACAGTGCAGGCTTGCACTACCCCTCTCCCCAACCCTCTCCCACAAGGGGAGAGGGAGAAACAGCCGCAAAGCGC
>JAFEES010000542.1 GCA_018240995.1 Pseudomonadota bacterium
TGCCCAGCTGGGCGGCCAGGCGTATGCGCTGGGCCTCGCCGCCGCTCAAAGTGGGCGCGCCGCGATCCAGCGTGAGGTAGGACAGGCCCACCTCTTCCAAAAATTCGAGCCGGCTCTTGATCTCGGGCACCAGGTCGCGCGCGATGTCGGCCTCGCGCCCCGACAGTTGCAGTCCCTCTATCCACTGCCGCACCTCGCTCACCGCCAGGTGCGCCACCTGGGTGATGGGCGCGCCGGCGAACAGCACGGCGCGCGCCACCGGGTTCAGGCGCGTGCCGGCGCAGCTGGCGCAGGCCAGGTCGGCCAGGTCTTCCACCTCGGGTTCGGCAAAGGTCTGCTCGCGGCCACGGTCGTCGGACTGCACGGAGTCGTCGAAGGCCTTGCGCTGCTCTTTCGTCAGGCGCACGCCCGTGCCCACGCAGTCGGGGCACCAGCCATGCTTGCTGTTGTACGAGAACAGGCGCGGGTCCAGCTCGGCATAGCTGGTGGCGCAGACCGGGCAGGCGCGCTTGGTGGAGTACACCTGCAGCCGGCCGATATGCGCGGTGGGCCGGCCCTCTTCCATGGCCTGCGCCAGGCCGTCCAGGTCGCTCAGCACATGCAGCACGCCCTTGCCCAGCTCCAGCGCCTTGGCCAGCTGCGCGCGCAATTCGTCCTCGCGTTCGGCCGACACGGTCAGGCTGGCCACGGGCAGCTCTATGGTGTGTTCCTTGAAGCGGTCGATGCGCGGAAAGCCGCTGGTGGGCAAAAAGTTGCCGTCCACGCGCAGATGCGTGTAGCCGCGCGGGCGCGCCCAGTCGGCCAGCTCGGTGTAGACGCCCTTGCGGTTCATCACCAGGGGCGCCAGCAGGCCGATGTGCTGGCCGCGGAACTGCGTCAGCAGCTGCGCGGCGATGCTCTCGCTGGTCTGCGGCTGCACGGCCGCGCCGTCGTGCACGCAGTGCTGCACGCCCAGCTTCACGTACAGCAGGCGTAAAAAGTGCCAGACCTCGGTGGTGGTGCCCACGGTGCTCTTCCTGCCGCCGCGCGACAGGCGCTGCTCTATGGCCACGGTGGGCGGTATGCCGTAGACGGCGTCCACCTCGGGCCGGCCCGCGGGCTGGACGATGCTGCGCGCGTAGGCGTTCAGGCTTTCCAGGTAGCGGCGCTGGCCCTCGTTGAGCAGGATGTCGAAGGCCAGCGA
>JAFEES010000543.1 GCA_018240995.1 Pseudomonadota bacterium
GCGTTGAGCGTTGAGCGAGAAAGTCGGCATGGCTCGCATGACGCACAACGCTCAACGCGCAAGCCGTAGGCCTTTGAGGAGACCACACGATGACAGGGGTGGCGCTCATGACTCACACCCCCAGGACTCGGGTTTGCGCCGACACGGGTAGCAGCGGCGTGCCCGTGGGCGTGCAGATGGCCTGGCCGCTCATCAGCAGCACCGGCTGGCCTGCGGCGAACACGCGCGTGGCCGCCACCACCCATTGCGCCGTGATGCAGGGCCCGTTGCCCTGCGGCGGCGAGAACGCGCAGCCCGCCACCAGCCAGGGCGCGGCCTGCGTGGCCACCGGCTGGCCTGACACCAGCACGCGCGGCACCGGCGCGCTGGGCATGGCCTGGCCGCCGTGCGCGCACAGCACGGTGGCGCCTAGGTGCAGCAGGGGGCCGGGCATGGCGTTGCTCCCTAGACGACCGTCAACGCGCCGGCGTTGAGGTTGGTGGTGGGCCCGGTCATGATCAGCGAGGCGCCCTTCCCGTTCTGGATGTAGATGCCCGTGTCGTTGACGATGAGCGTGGCGCCGGTGGCGCTCTTGAGCATGATGCCGCCCGTGGGGCCGGGCAGGTCGCTGATGGTGAGGCCGTTTTGCAGCGTGGTCTGCAGCGTGATGGCCTGCACGCCCGGCGGCGTGGCGCGCGCCAGCGCCGGCACCTCGGCCGCGCTGCCCCAGAAGCAGCCGACCCAGATGGGATAGTCGGTATCACCCTGCTCAAACTCCACCCACACGCCCGAGCCGATCATGGGCAGGGCGAACATGCCGTTCTGCACCCCCGCCACGGGCACGCAGGGCATGGCCCAGGTGACGGGCAACAGGCCGGCCACGTCGGGCACCTGCACCTGCAGGCGGCCGATCTGCATGGGGTCGATGTTGTTCAGCACCATGCCGCGGTACTTGCCGTAGAACTTGTCGGTCATCGTTGTCCTCCTTCTTCTTCAAACCGGAACCGCCGGCGTGATCGACACCAGCCCGTTGCGTGTGAGCTCGAAGCTCTGCTTGAACTCACCGCGCTTGAGCGTGCTGGTCACGCTGCTGACGTAGTACAGGCCGTCGTAGGCCACGCCCGCGCCGCGCACGCCCACCAGGCCGCGCGCCTTGAGCATGCGGCCGTAGCGCAGCACGTTCAGGCTGCCGCTGCCGCTG
>JAFEES010000544.1 GCA_018240995.1 Pseudomonadota bacterium
GATTTCGCGCTGTCTAGTGCCGCTCTTTACATGGTGGAAGTGGCGCTCGCTCGCACGCTGATAGAGGCCGGTGTCCGTCCGGACCTCACGTTCGGCGCGAGCATGGGATCGTTCGCTGCCGCCACGATCTCTGGTGCAATTACGGTTAGAGAAGCCTTGGAAGGAGTGATATCGCAAGCGGAACTGGTGGAGTGCAGCGGGGCCAGGGGAGGAATGATCGCTGTACTGGCATCCCCGCAGGATGTCGCATCAGCCCTGCACGGGATCGAGATGGAATTCGCTGCATTTCACTTCGACGGTCACGTAGTGGTCTCTGCGCCAGCAGACGCGCTGGAGGCGGTGCAGAGCACGCTCAGTCGGCGGAAGTACATCCATCACAAGTTGTCCGTGAATCATCCTTTTCACTCGAGGTGGATTGATCCGCTGGAGGTCAAGCTGGGAGGGATCGTGCCCGCCGGCCGGCGGCGTAAGGCGAACCCTTTGCTCGTGAGCTGCGCTCACGACGCGACATTAAAGGAATTGCCGGACGACTTCTTCTGGACCGTCGCGCGCCGCCCCATCGACTTCCATGGTACGCTACGACGCCTTGAGGAAACGGGACCCCATGCCTACGTGAATCTCGGTCCCACCGAGACGCTGGCCAATTTCGCACGGTACCTCGTAGAGCAGGGCTCCGGGTCGCAGGTTCTGACCTGCCTCACACCCTTCGGGGATGACGTGACCGGGCTGAATTCCGTGCTGACGGCGCTGAGCGGGCTGCAAGGTAAAGCAGCCTGTGGCAGTGTCGCGGAGGCGGGCGGCACATGGGTGACCTGAAGCACCTTGATCGCCAAGTGGACATCTGGGTCCTCTTTGCGGCGGATGCGCAGTCTCATACCTTGCTCAGTTATTGTGAGTCCGTATTGTCGGATGAGGAGGTTGATCGCGCCAAGCGCTTCGTGTTCCCGGAACACCGCCGCATGTTCTTCCTTGCGCATGGCTTCACCCGATGCGTACTCTCCCGGTACATGGGTTTTCCTCCGCGGGCCTGGGAGTTCTCCGTCTCGCCGCATGGAAAGCCCCGGATCGCAAATGCTGGCGCGAGCGGGATGTTGGCGTTCAATGTGTCCCACACGTCCCGCGCGGTGGCCGTAGCGGTAGCCCGCCCGATGC
>JAFEES010000545.1 GCA_018240995.1 Pseudomonadota bacterium
CTGCTGCCCATCGGCTGGATCGTGCTCAACATCATCTTCCTGCACCAGCTGACCGAGCAAAACGGCAGCTTTGCCGTGCTGCAGGACTCGCTCTCGGGCATCACCGAGGACAGGCGCATACAGCTGTTGCTGATCGCCTTCTGCTTCGGCGCCTTCTTCGAGGGCGCGGCTGGCTTTGGCACGCCGGTGGCGGTCACCGCCGCCATCCTCATCGGCCTGGGCTTTTCGCCGCTGGCGGCCTCGGGCCTGTCGCTGATCGCCAATACCGCGCCGGTGGCCTTCGGCGCTTTGGGCACGCCGGTGATCACGCTGGCCAAGATCCACGGCTATGACCTAATGGAGGTCACGGCAATGATCGGGCGCCAGCTGCCCTTCTTCTCGCTGCTGGTGCCGTTCTGGCTGATCTGGGCCTTTGCCGGGCGCAAGGGCATGCTGGAGATCTGGCCCGCCATCCTGGTCACGGGCGTGTCGTTTGCCATTCCGCAGTTCCTGGTGTCCAACTACATCGGGCCGGAGCTGGTGGACATCATCGCCGCCATCGTCTCCATGGCCTGCCTGGTGGCCTTTCTGCGCGTGTGGCAGCCGAAGAAGGTGTGGACCTCGGCCTCGCTGCGCAGCCACGACGTGAGCGCGCACGAGGCCAAGCCCCCGAAGCCCGTCACGCGCCACAGCACCCAGGCCCTGGTGGCGGCCTGGACGCCCTGGGTGATCCTGTCGGTGTTCGTCTTCCTGTGGGGCCTGCCTTCGGTCAAGACCTGGCTCAACGGCATCTTCGCGCCGGCCTTCCCCATCGACGGCCTGCACAACATGATCGAAAAGGTGCCGCCGGTGGTGACCAAGCCCACCAAGGAAGGCGCCGTCTACACGCTGAACCTGCTCTCGGCCACCGGCACCGGTATCTTGTTGGCGGCCATCGTCAGTGCCTTCGTCATGAAGTACAACCCCGTGGCCATAGTGCGCACCTTCTTCAAGACGCTGTGGCTGGTGAAGTATTCGCTGCTGACCATCGTGCTCATGCTGGCGCTGGGCTCGCTCACGCGCTACTCGGGCACCGACACCACGCTGGGCCTGGCCTTTGCCAACACCGGCGTGCTCTACCCCTTCTTCGGCACGCTGATGGGCTGGCTGGGCGTGGCGCTGACGGGCTC
>JAFEES010000546.1 GCA_018240995.1 Pseudomonadota bacterium
GTCACCGAAGCAGCTCGGTGAGATCTTCTTCGACAAACTGGGCATGCCCGTGGTGAAGAAGACCGCCACCGGCGCGCGCTCCACCGACGAGGAGGTGCTGGAAAAGCTGGCCGAGGACTACCCCCTGCCCGCCAAGCTGCTGGAGCACCGCAGCCTGTCCAAGCTCAAGGGCACCTACACCGACAAGCTCAGCCAGCTGGCCGACCCGCGCACCGGCCGCGTGCACACGCACTACGCCCAGGCCGTGGCGGTGACCGGGCGGCTGTCCAGCAACGACCCGAACCTGCAGAACATCCCCATCCGCACGCCCGAGGGCCGGCGCGTGCGCGAGGCCTTCATCGCCCCGCCGGGCCGCGTCATCGCGAGCAGCGACTACAGCCAGATCGAGCTGCGCATCATGGCCCACATCAGCGGCGACGAGGCGCTCTTGCGCGCCTTTCACGAGGGTCTGGATGTGCACCGCGCCACGGCGGCTGAGGTCTTCGGTGTGGGCGTGGACCAGGTGAGCAGCGAGCAGCGCCGCTACGCCAAGGTCATCAACTTCGGCCTGATCTACGGCATGAGCAGCTTCGGCCTGGCGAAAAACCTGGGCATCGAAACCAAGGCTGCTGCCGCCTACATCGACCGCTACTTCCAGCGCTACCCCGGCGTGAAACGCTACATGGAGGAAACCAAGGCCCAGGCCAAGGCACGCGGCTATGTGGAGACCGTATTCGGCCGGCGCCTGGTGCTGCCCGAGATCAATTCCCCCAACGGCCCGCGCCGCGCGGCGGCAGAGCGCGCCGCCATCAACGCGCCCATGCAGGGCACGGCGGCCGACCTGATCAAGAAGGCCATGGTGGCCGTGCAGGCCGAGCTGGACGCGCGCCCGAACGGCGTGCTGATGATCATGCAGGTGCACGACGAACTGGTGTTCGAGCTGCCCGAATCCGAGGTGGACTGGCTGCGCCTTGAGGTGCCGCGCCTCATGGCCGGCGTGGCGCAATTGAAGGTGCCGCTGCTGGCCGAGGTGGGCGTGGGGCCGAATTGGGAGCAGGCGCATTGAAAGTGCACTGAAATGAAACCGGTTTCCCTCACCCCAACCCTCGCCATCGTCATCCCCGCGCAGGCGGGGATCCAGTGCACCCCGCCAACGCTCCTGGAT
>JAFEES010000547.1 GCA_018240995.1 Pseudomonadota bacterium
GTCGCCGACCGGCACAGGTGATTGGCATTTTGTGCAAACCTTCGAGCGCGAGAGGCAGCGCCGTTCGCGGTCTTTCATTTCGGGCGCTGGGTGTCTGACCGACACAACCGGCCTCCTTGGGGACGCAGGTATCTACGAGGCCAGTGAGCTTTTGCGGACGCTGGGGATCAAGTTCGAGGGAGACACAGCCTACGCTGCCAACCATGCCCGTGCATGTGCTGATTTGGTGCTGGCAGCCGTGATGCGTGGCTTGTCACCGGACTTTGTGCGACTGGATGACTGGATGCCCCGAGAGAGTGACAAGCAGGCCGTCTATGACCTCATAGACCGAGCCTTGCCCCGAATGGATGCCATGCAGGCCGAGGTTGTGAGGGTGTGGCAAGGAAAGCAGGGGGTGGCGTTGCGAATGAGAGCTGACGCAATGGCCGCTCTACTCTGTGTGAAGTCGATAGGCCGAGAGGCTATGGCAGACGAAGTGCAGCAGTGGATCGACTGGTGGCAACCGTCCTATGCTGCTGCACAGCGTCTATCTGCTGATGAAATAGCGGCTCTCAAAGCCGTGACCTGCTGGCCGCCTGCTACGGATAGGCAGGTGACTGAGATGCCACCACAAGTGGCACAGCGGGATGTACCAAATGCACCGGATGAATTGCACCAAACGTGGCAGGAATCGTCGTGATCCTCTTTCTTGACTTCGACCGCGCACTGCATGCTTGTGACAACAATCATTTTCGGGAGATGAACATGACAGCCAACGATGCCCAGCCCATGAGCCAGAAGCAGGCCGACGCCCTTCGGCGGGAATGGGCGTTGCTGCTCAAGATGGGCTACGCCAGCCAATGGACACCAGCACAAAAGATGGCACGACAGGATGAAATCGTCGCCTTGCTGCTGCGGTCGGGCCAGACCCTGCCACGGGCGTTGACCCGGCAGGAATTACTCTCCAGCCATGCCGCCGCATGAGTGCGAGCACTGCCCGCGACATTGAGCAGGCGATGCTGGAGCGCTGCCGCCAGATCGCCACCATGCCTGGAGAGGTGCCCCGAGATCAGCCCGAGGCGAACGTCTGCCGGTTGGCCGGGATGATTGTGGACAGCCGGTACCCAGTGGCCGGT
>JAFEES010000548.1 GCA_018240995.1 Pseudomonadota bacterium
GGAGTCTTTTCCATGAGCAACTACACCAAACGCAGCAAACAGGAACTGGCCCAGCGCGTGGCGCAGGACATATTCGACGGTGCCTATGTGAACCTCGGCATCGGCCAGCCCACGTTGGTGGCCAACTACCTGCCCGAAGGCATGGAGGTCGTGCTGCACAGCGAGAACGGCATCCTGGGCATGGGCCCGGCGCCTGCCGCAGGCGATGAAGACTACGACCTGATCAACGCAGGCAAACAGCCCGTGACCCTGCTGCCCGGTGGCGCGTACTTTCACCACGCCGACAGCTTTGCCATGATGCGCGGCGGCCACCTGGACATCAGCGTGCTCGGTGCTTTCCAGGTGTCGGCCACCGGTGACCTGGCCAACTGGAGCACGGGCGAAGCCGGTGCCATCCCCGCCGTGGGTGGCGCCATGGACCTGGCCGTGGGGGCCAAGGAGACGTGGGTCATGATGGACCTGCTGACCAAACAGGGGCAGAGCAAGGTGGTTCAGTCCTGTACTTATCCGCTGACCGGTATCGGCTGTGTCAAGCGCATCTATGCCGATCTGGCGACGCTGGAGTGCACACCGTCTGGCCTCAGGCTCATTGACAAGGTCGAAGGGCTTGAACACACCGAGCTGGAACACCTCATTGGCCTGCCGGTACAGGCCTGACAGACACACGACATGACTGCCATGAATCAAGCTTTTATCTGTGACGCCATCCGCACCCCCTTCGGCCGCTACGGTGGTGCCTTGTCTTCGGTACGGGCCGACGACCTTGGCGCCGTACCGCTGCGGGCACTGATGGCCCGCAACCCCAACGTCGATTGGGCTGCTGTGACCGATGTGATCTACGGCTGTGCCAACCAGGCGGGCGAAGACAACCGCAACGTTGCGCGCATGAGCAGCCTGCTCGCTGGCTTGCCGCTGGAGGTGCCAGGCGCTACCGTCAACCGCCTGTGCGGCTCGGGGCTGGACGCTATTGGCACTGCGGCGCGTGCCATCAAGGCCGGTGAGTCGGGCCTGATGATCGCAGGCGGTGTGGAGAGCATGAGCCGTGCGCCCTTCGTCATGCCCAAAGCCGAATCGGCCTTCAGCCGCGCGAACGCGGTCTATGACACCACCATC
>JAFEES010000549.1 GCA_018240995.1 Pseudomonadota bacterium
CACCTTCACGGGCCATTTGGCAAAGCGGTCGCTGACGGTGCGGTAATGCTGCTCGGCCAGCAGCGTGGTGGGCGCCAGAAAGGCCACCTGCTTGCCGCCCGTCACCGCGACGAAGCAGGCGCGCAGGGCGACCTCGGTCTTGCCAAATCCCACGTCGCCGCAGACCAGCCGATCCATGGGGCGGGGGCTGATCATGTCCTGCACCACGGCGTGGATGGCGGCGTTCTGGTCGGCTGTTTCCTCGAAGCCGAAGTCGTTCGCGAACTGCTCGTAGTCCTGCGGCGCGTAGCGGAAGGCATGGCCCTGGCGCGCCGCGCGCCGGGCGTAAATGTTGAGCAGCTCGGCGGCCGCGTCGCGCACCTGTTCGGCGGCCTTCCTCTTGGCCTTTTCCCACTGGCCGCTGCCCAGCTTGTGCAGCGGCGCCTCGTCGGGGCTCACGCCCGTGTAGCGGCCTATCAGCTGCAGCTGGCTCACGGGCACGTAGAGCACGGCCTTGTCGGCATATTCCAGGTGCAGGAACTCCTGTAGGGCCGGGCTGCCGTCGGGGTTCTTGCTTCCCAAGTCCATGTGCATCAGTCCACGGTAGCGGCCAATGCCGTGCTGGCTGTGCACCACGGGGTCGCCCACCTTGAGCTCGGACAGGTCCTTGATCAGCGCCTCCACGTCGCTGGCCTGCTCCTGCTTCTTGCGCCGGCGCGTGGGGGTGCCGGCGGCGAACAGCTCGGTCTCGGTGATGAGGTGAAGGCCCTCTTCGACCCAGGCAAAGCCCGTGGCCAGCGCCGCCGTGGCGATGCCCACCTGCTCGGCGGGCGTGGCCTGGAACTCGGCCAGCGAGTCGAAGGCCGGCGGGTTCAGCCCCGAGGCGCGCAGAAAATCGAGCAGGCTCTCGCGCCTGCCGCCGGATTCGGCCAATAGCAAGACCCGGTGCGCGCTGCCTGCTATATGTTTTTGCAGCCGGGCGAGCGGGTCGTCCGCGCCGCGCACCACCGACAGGTCGGGTAGCTTCTGAAAATGCGCGTTGTCTTCCACATCCTCCACGCCCGGGCGCAGCGACAGCTGGGCATGCGGCTTGGCCTGGCCGTAGAACTGGTCGGCGGACAGGAACAGCGCCT
>JAFEES010000054.1 GCA_018240995.1 Pseudomonadota bacterium
AGGCCGGCAGCAAACTGGCCAAGGCCCAGGAGCTGGGCATCCCCGTGCTCGACGAGGACGGCCTGCGCGCCCTGCTGCGGGGGGAGATTTAACCATGGCCCTGGCGCGCCGCGCACCCAAGGTCGGCCTGGCGCTGGGCAGCGGCTCGGCGCGCGGCTGGGCGCATATCGGCGTGCTGCAGGTGCTGCGCGACGAAGGCGTGCAGCCGGACATGGTCTGCGGCGCGTCGATAGGCGCGCTGGTGGGCGCGGCCTACGCCGCCGGCGAGCTGGAGCGCTTCGCCGAATGGGTACAGACCCTGGGCCTGCGCGAGGTGTTCGGCTTCATGGACTTCAACCTGGCGGGCGGCATGCTCAAGGGCGAAAAGCTCATCGCCTTCTGGCGCCGCCATTTTGCCGACTTCGACATCGCCGAGTCGCCGTTGCCCTTCGCCGCCGTGGCCACGGATCTGCATTCGGGCGCCGAGGTCTGGCTGCGGGACGGCTCGATTGCCGACGCCGTGCGCGCCTCCATCGCGCTGCCGGGCTTGTTCACGCCCATGGTGCGCGCCGACGGGCGGCTGCTGGTCGATGGCGGCCTGGTGAACCCCGTGCCCACCTCGCTGGCGCGCGCCATGGGGGCCGACATCGTCATCGGCGTGGATCTGAACGCCGACATCGTGCAGCGCCACATGCACCCCCTGGCCGTGGTGCGCGAACCGTTGCCCGACGAAGGCCCGGATGCAGCGCCCGAACCCGAGCCCGTGCGCAACGGCGACTGGATGCGGCGCCTGCGGTTCTGGGCCGGCACCAACGGCAGCAACGGCAAGACGCCGGCGCCCAAGCAGCCCTCGATGCTGGACGTGATGATGACCAGCGTGAACATCATGCAGATGCGCATCACACGCAGCCGCATGGCCGGCGACCCACCCGAGGTGATCATCGCGCCGCGCCTGTCGCACCTGGGCCAGCTCGATTTTCACCGCGCCAAGGAGGCCATCGATGAGGGCCGCCGCGCCGCCCAGGCCAGCCTGCCGCAGCTGCGCGAGTTCATGGGCTGAACGTTTGGAAAAACCTGTAAATCGTTGATTTAAAACGAATGGCGGTATAAAGCAGGCCTGTCATCAGCGCGGCGCCGGTTGCCGCCCCATCGCCGGCCTGCTGCCCAGACCGGGCACGTACTTCCAAATACATAGCTGCCGGCGCTTATTTTGTAAGCGCTACAGGCCTTTTTCAACATCTTCTATGGCGTTTCTTGACTCCTTGCGTGCGCGCTCGGCCCTGCTGCGCGCGGCGCTGGTGCGCCGGCCCGAGCGCTGGCTGTCCGTCCATGGCCTGGCCTGGCTTGTGGCCGCGCTGGCGTTGGCCGGCCTTGTCTACGTGCTGGCGCTGATTCCGTTCACGCCGGCCATCAGCGACATCCGCAAGGCCAAGACCGACCAGCCGGCGCAGCTGGTGTCCAGCGACGGGCGCCTGCTGGCCGTATACCGCTGGGTGAACCGCGAATGGGTGCCGCTGGCCACGATTGCCAAGCCGGTGGTGGATGCGCTGATCGCCACCGAGGATCACCGCTTTTACGACCACTTTGGCCTGGACTGGCGGCGCACGGCCTCGGCACTGCTGCGCACGGCGGGCGGCGAGCGCCAGGGCGGCTCCACCATCACCCAGCAGCTGGCGCGCAACCTGTACCCCGAGGACATAGGCCGCGCGCCCACGCTGACGCGCAAGCTGAAGGAAGCCATCACGGCGCTGAAGATCGAGTGGCTGTACTCCAAGGACGAGATCCTGGAGACCTATCTGAACACCGTGCCCTTTCTCTACAACGCCTATGGCATAGAGATGGCGGCGCGCACCTATTTCGACAAATCGGCCGACAAGCTCAGCGTGCTGGAGAGCGCCACGCTGGTCGGCATGCTCAAGGGCACGGCCTACTACAACCCGGTGCTCAACCCCGAGCGTGCGCAGGCGCGGCGCAACACCGTGCTGGCGCAGATGAACAAGCGCGGCAAGCTGGCCAGCGCCGAATACGACAAGCTCATCAAGCGCCCGCTGCGCATACGCTTCGAGCGCCAGAGCGAGCTGGCCGGCCTGGCCCCGCACCTGGCGCAGCAGCTGCGCCGCCAGTTGATCGACTGGGCCGATCGCAACGGCTACAGCCTGTACAGCGACGGCCTGGTGATACGCACCACCATCGACGGCCGGCTGCAGGAGATCGCGAACCAGGCCGTGCAGCGCCAGGGCAAGCAGCTGCAGGGCGTGGCCGACTCCGCCTGGGCACCACGCGGCGCCTGGAGCGCCAAGAACCCGTTGGTGCAACAGCTGGTGCGCGAGTCGCCCCAGTACGACAAGGCCGTGGCCGCGGGCGCCCAGCCCGAGGAGGCACTGCAGAAACTGCTGGCCGATGGCGAATTCCTGCGCCGGCTGCGCGCCGCCAAGACGCGCGTGCAGGCCGGCTTCATGGCGCTTGATCCGCGCAGCGGGGCGGTGCTGGCCTGGGTGGGCAGCCGCGACTTTGAGCAAGACCCGTTCGACCATGTGCAGGCCGCAAGGCGCCAGCCGGGCTCCACCTTCAAGCCCTTCGTCTACGGCGCGGCCTTCGCCAAGGGCATGCTGCCTAGCGATACGCTGATGGATCAGGCCGTGGAGATACCGCTGGGCGGCAAGCAGGTCTGGCGCCCCACGGACGGGCGCACGCCACCCAGCGGCGAGCCCATGCAGCTGCGCGACGGCCTGGCCTATTCCAAGAACACCATCACCGCCCAGTTGATGCAGCAGGTGGGGCCGCAGCAGGTGGCACAGCTGGCGCGCGCCATGGGCGTGCGCGAATCCAAACTGGAGGCCGTGCCGGCGCTGGCGCTGGGCACCAGCTCGGTCACCTTGAAGGAGATGGTGGCCGCCTACGGCACCATCGCCAGCGGCGGGCGCTACATGGCGCCCACGGTGATTCAGCGCATAGAGGATAAGAACGGCAAGCTGCTCGAAGAATTCAAGAGCGCGGCGCCCGAGCGCGCCCTGGATCTGAACGCCGCCCAGCAGCTGCGCGACGCCATGCGCGGCGTGGTGGACAAGGGCACGGGCGCGGCGATCCGCGGCCGCTACGGCATCACCGCCGACGTCGCGGGCAAGACCGGCACCACGCAGGACAACACCGACGGCTGGTTCATCCTGATGCACCCGCAGCTGGTGGCCGGCGCCTGGGCCGGCTTCAACGACGGGCGCATCACCCTGCGCAGCGACTACTGGGGCCAGGGTGCGCACAGCGCGCTGCCCATGGTCGGCGACGTATTCCGCCAGGCGCTGCGCGGCAAGCTCATCGATGGTCGCGAACGCTTCATAGACGAGGAGGAAAGCAGCTGGATCGCCACGGCCACGGGCACGCTGCGCAACTGGGTCTACGACCTGTTTGGCCGCCCCACGGGCCAGCCGGCCGCCGCGGCGCCGCAGCCCGAGCCTGCGCGCGTACCGCCGGCCACGGCCAACGCCGCGCCGCCCGAGGAGCGCCCCGAGATCATCGAGGCGCCGCTGGTGCCGCTGCAGGAGGCGACGCCGCGCGCCGGCCCGTCGGAGCCGCCGGTGTGGGTGAACCAGCCCGACGCGTCGCCGGCCCAGCCCGACGCACCCACACCGCCGCAGGAGTCGGCCGCCATGTCACAACCGCTGCCGGCTTTCGTCGAGGTGCGCTAGAGTCGGCGCATGCAGCCAACCCAACCCAGCGCGCGCGCCCGCATCCCCGCCGGCGTATGGGCGCTGGGTTTTGTCAGCATGCTCATGGACATCTCCTCGGAGATGATCCACAGCCTGCTACCCATGTTCATGGTCGGCACGCTGGGCATGTCGGCCCTGGTGGTGGGCGTCATCGAGGGGCTGGCCGAGGCCACGGCCTTGATCGTCAAGGTGTTCTCGGGCGCGCTCAGCGACTACCTCGGCAGGCGCAAGGGCCTGGCGCTGCTGGGCTACGCCCTGGGCGCGTTCACCAAGCCGCTGTTCGCCATTGCCTCCGGCGCCGGCCTGGTAGTGGCCGCGCGCCTGATCGACCGCGTGGGCAAGGGCATACGCGGCGCACCGCGCGATGCGCTGGTGGCCGATATCGCACCGCCCGAGGTGCGCGGCGCCGCCTTCGGCCTGCGCCAGTCGCTGGACACCGTGGGCGCCTTTTTGGGCCCGCTGCTGGCCGCCGGTCTGATGCTGCTGTGGGCCAACGACTTTCGCGCCGTGTTTTGGGTGGCGGTTGTGCCCGGCCTGCTGGCCGTGGCGCTGCTGGCGCTGGGCGTGCGCGAGCCCGCAACCCATGTCGGCGCGCGCCGCAGCAACCCGATACGGCGCGACAACCTGCGCCGCCTGGGGCCGGCGTACTGGTGGGTGGTGGGGGTGGGGGCGTTGTTCACGCTGGCGCGCTTCAGCGAGGCCTTCCTGGTGCTGCGCGCGCAGCAACTGGGCATTGCCATGGCGCTGGTGCCGCTGGTCATGGTGGCCATGAACCTGGTCTACGCGGCGGCGGCCTATCCGTTCGGCAGGCTGTCCGACCGGGTCAGCCACCGGGCGCTGCTGGCCTGGGGCCTGGTGGTGCTGATTGCTGCCGATGCGCTGTTGGCCCAGGCCCAGCACTGGGGCCTGGTGATCGCCGGCGTGGCCGTGTGGGGCATACACATGGGCATGACCCAGGGCCTGCTGGCCACCATGGTCACCGACGCCACGCCGGCCGACCTGCGCGGCACGGCCTTTGGCGTGTTCAACCTGGCCAGCGGCCTGGCCATGCTGGTGGCCAGCGTGGTCGCCGGCGCGCTGTGGGAGCTGCTGGGGCCGGCCGCGACCTTCTGGGCAGGCGGGGCGTTTGCCCTGCTGTGCCTGGCGGGCCTGGGGCTGCGCCGCAGCCACGCGCCAGAGCCTGTCGGCTGATGCCAGGCGCAAGCCGGCAGGCGTGCAGTTTGGCCGTTGCGTTCTTAAAATGCCAGCCTGCAGCTGCCCGCCCTGCGCGCCCACATGCGGCGGGTTCATTATCTTGAAAGGCTCGCCATGAAACGCCTCGGCATCCTCACCAGCGTGGCTTTGCTCGCCCTTGCCGGTTGTGCCGGATTGGAAAAGTCGATCCATGAAGACGACATGCGCCGCGCGCACGCGCAGTGCAGCGAATATGGGTTCCCGCCCGATTCCGTGCCCTTCTCGCAATGCATGCAGACGGCGGTGCACAACATCGAGTCGCAGCGTGCCGCCGACTTCCGCAATCAGATGGCGCGCAACCATGGCAACGCGGGCACGTCCCCTGCTGCGCCGAGCATCAGTCTTGACTTCGGCAAGTCCACTTCGACATCGGTGACCAACGAAATCCACGTCACGCAACCGCCCAACGTCACCTGCACCACCGTGGGCAACGCCGGGCGCTGCCAGTAATCGCGCAAGTCCGCGGGATGCGGGTCAGACGATGTCCATGCAATGCATGCCGAAGTGCCCCGCGCGGCGGTCGGCGAAAAAGCATTCCAGCGTGCGCTTCACGGTGCGAAAGGCGATCTCGTCCCAGGGTACTTCTTCCTCGGCAAACAGGCGCGCCTCCAGCGTCTCGTGGCCGGGGTCGAAGCGGTCGCTGAGCACCGTGGCGCGGTAGAAGATATGCACCTGCCCGACCTGGGGCACGCTGAGCAGGGAGAACAGCGGCCCCATCTCGATCAGGGCGCCGGCCTCCTCGTCGGTCTCGCGCGCCGCGCCTTGCTCGGCCGTCTCGCCCAGCTCCATGAAGCCGGCCGGCAGCGTCCACTTGCCCCAGCGCGGCTCTATGTTGCGCTTGCACAGCAGCACGCGCTCGCCCAGCACCGGCACCGTGCCCACCACCATCAGCGGGTTTTCGTAGTGGATGGTGCCGCAGGCCGGGCATATGGCGCGCGGGCGGGTGTCGCCGTCGTCGGGCAGGCGGTAGCTCACGGCCGCGCCGCATTCGCGGCAATGCTTGATCGGGCGGCGAAAGATCATTTTCTTGGATGAAAAGTGGCTGACGCGCTAGTTGGACAAGCGCTACAAGCTATGTTTTACGTAGTGCGCGACTTCACGCCACGGCCACGCGCAGCCGGCCCAGGCCGTCAATGCCGCCCTCCAGCACATCGCCGCGCGCGACGGCTGCAACGCCCTCGGGCGTGCCGGTGAAGATCAGGTCGCCGCTCTGCAGCTCCCAGGCCTTGGACAGATGCTCAATCGTCTCGGCAATGTTCCAGATCAGCTGGCCCACGTTGCTGCGCTGGCGGTAGTCGCCGTTCACCTGCAGCCAGATGGCGGCCTGCTGCACGTCGCCCGCCTGGGCCACCGGGGTGATGGGGCCTATCGGCGCGCTGGCATCGAAGCCCTTGGCAATACACCAGGGGCGACCCTGCTTCTTGGCCTCGGCCTGCAGGTCGCGGCGCGTCATGTCCAGGCCCACGGCGTAGCCCCAGACATGCTGCATGGCGTCGGCCGCGGCAATGTTGCTGCCGCCCCGGCCTATGGCCACGACGAGTTCGATCTCGTGGTGCAGATCCTTGGTCAGCGCGGGGTAGGGCATGCGTCCGGTCTCGCCCTGGTTCACGGGCAGCACGGCGTCGGCCGGCTTCATGAAGAAAAACGGTGGCTCGCGGCCGGAAAAGCCCATCTCCTTGGCGTGCTCGGCGTAGTTGCGGCCCACGCAGTAGATGCGGTGCACGGCAAAGCGCTCGGCGCGGCCGACGACGGGCACGCTGGCCGGGGGGGCGGGGGGGAAGACGTAGCTCATGGTGGAAAAGTCTCTGTGGCTATTGTTGTTGCAAGAACTGGCGCAGTGTGCCACGGGTGGGCAGCCCTTATGCTGGTGGGCATGAAGCTGTACAACTACTTTCGCTCCTCGGCCTCGTTTCGCGTGCGCATCGCGCTGGAGCTCAAGGGCCTGCGCTATGACTATGTGGCGGTGAACCTGCTCAAGGGCGAGCAGCAACTGCCCGCCTTCGCCGGCCGCCTGGGCGCCGCGCTGGTGCCGGCGCTGGAGCTCGATGACGGCCGGCTGCTGGCCCAGTCCATGGCCATCATCGAATACCTGGACGAGACCCACCCCGCGCCGGCGCTGTTGCCTGCGGACGCCATCGCCCGCGCCCAGGTGCGCGCGCTGGCGCAGCTTGTGGCCTGCGAGATCCATCCGCTGAACAACCTGCGCGTGCTCAAATACCTCAAGCATGAGCTCAAGGTGGACGACGCTGCCAAGGACGGCTGGTACCGCCACTGGGTGCGCCAGGGCCTGCAGGCCTTCGAGCGCCAGCTGGACTTGCTGGACGCCGGGCGCCAGGCCGCCGGCCTGCCAGCCTCGCGCCTGTGCTGGGGCGATGCGCCCACGCTGGCCGACTGCTGCCTGGTGCCGCAGATCTTCAACGCCCAGCGTTTCAACGTGGAGCTTGCCGACCTGCCGCGCACCATGGCGGCGTTCGAGGCCTGCATGCAGCTGGCGGCCTTCCAGCGCGCCCAGCCCTCGGCCTGCCCGGATCATGAGGGCTGAAGCCATGGCATACACCGCCCCCCACGACTGGCTGCAACCCGACTGGCCCGCGCCGGCCCAGGTGCACGCGCTGTGCACCACGCGCCGCGGCGGCGTGAGCGCGCCGCCCTGGGACAGCTTCAACCTGGGCCGCCTCGTCGGCGACGCGCCCGCGGCCGTGGCCGCCAACTGGGCGGCCTTGCAGGCGGCAGTCAGCACCAATGGACAGCCGGTGCGGGCGGTCTACCTGCGCCAGGTGCATGGCACGGCCCTGGCCACGCTGGATGCAGATACGCCCGATGGCGGCGAGGCCGATGCCTGCACCACCGAGCGCCCCGGCATCGCCTGCACCGTCATGGCCGCCGACTGCCTGCCGGTGCTGCTCACCAACCGCGCCGGCACGCGCGTGGCCGCGGCGCATGCCGGCTGGCGTGGGCTGGCGGCGGGGGTGCTGGAGGTTGCCGTACGATCTTTTCGCGCTCAACCTGCGATGACGCACGCCCAAGCAGCTATAGAAAACGAAGCATTCGGTGATCCACAGGAGCTGCTCGCCTGGCTAGGCCCCTGCATAGGCCCGCAGGCCTTCGAGGTCGGCCCCGAGGTACGCGATGCCTTTTGCGCCCAGGACACTGAGGCCGCGGCCTGCTTCCGGCCGCATGGCAGCGCGGGCAAGCTGCTTGCCGACCTGCCGGCGCTGGCGCGCCAACGCCTGCGCGCCGCCGGGGTCAGTGCGCTGTATGGCAACGACGGCAGCGCCGCCTGGTGCACCGTGGCCAACCCCTCACGGTTCTTTTCGCACCGGCGCGACAGTCCCGTGTTCGGCACCAGCGGGCGCATGGCCGCCTGCATCTGGATCGGCCATTGACGCGGCCTGCTGGCGCGCGCGCAGGGCGCGCCGGCGCCCCGGCCGGCCCAGCAGGTAGCCCAGGATGGCCACGGGCAGCAGCCCGTAGAGCAAGAAGGTGATGCCCGCGCCCAGCACCGTGCCCTGGGGCGACGCGGCCTCGGCCACCGCCATCATGACGGTTACATAAAGCCAGGCTATGAGCACCAAGTACATGATTAATATCTGCGAAAATAACTTTCCATTGTGAACGCTGGCAGCATCGGGATGTGCATAAAGCCCCGTGCGCCTGCTATGAATTACCGCGCCGGCGCAATGGCTCGGTAACATCTAAAACTTGGGCCCACTCCCGGGCACACTCATGGAGACCGTATGACCAATGACGCCGCATGGGCCGAAAGTGTTCAGCAATTCCAGCAAATGCTCAGCCAGAGCTGGGGCAACATGCTGCAGGCCATGCAGCCTGGCGAGATGAACAAGGCCATGGCCATACCCTCGTCCGCGCCGGTGAACTTTGCGGCCGACAAGCTGCTGGAGCTGCAGCAGCAGTACCTGCAGGACATGCGCGCGCTGTGGGGCCAGGGCCTGGCACCGCAGATGCCCAAGACCGGGGACAGGCGCTTTGCCGGCGAGAACTGGGCGCAGAACCCGCTGTCGGTGTATTCGGTGACGGCCTACCAGATGCAGGCGCGTGCCCTGATGGGACTGGTGGATGCCGTGGAGGCCGACGAGAAGACGCGCGCGCGCATCCGCTTCGGCGTCGAGCAATGGCTGGCCGCCCTGGCGCCCAGCAACTTCCTGGCCTTCAACGCCGATGCGCAGAAAAAAGCCCTGGAGACCCACGGCGAGAGCATCGCCAAGGGCATGGCCAACCTGTTGCACGACATGCGCCAGGGCCATATCTCGATGACCGACGAGAGCCGCTTCGAGGTCGGCCGCAACGTGGCCACGACCGAGGGCGCGGTGGTGTTCGAAAACGAGCTGTTCCAGCTCATCGAGTACAAGCCGCTCACGGCCAAGGTGTACGAGCGCCCCTTCCTCATGGTGCCGCCGTGCATCAACAAGTACTACATCCTGGATCTGCAACCCGAGAACTCGTTCATACGCTACGCCGTGTCGCAGGGCCACCGCACCTTCGTGGTCAGCTGGCGCAACCCCGACGAATCGCTGGGCAACAAGACCTGGGACGACTACATCGAGGGCGCCGTGCTCACCGCCATCGCCAAGACGCAGGAAATTGCCGGCGTGGAAAAGATCAACACCCTGGGCTTTTGCGTGGGCGGCACCATGCTCACCAACGCCCTGGCCGTGCTGGCCGCGCGCGGGCAGGACTCGGTGGCCAGCGTCACCTTCCTGACTACGCTGATCAACTTCGCCGACACCGGCATCCTCGACGTGTTCATCGACGAGAACTTCGTGCGCATGCGCGAGATGCAGATGGGGCAGGGCGGCCTCATGAAGGGGCAGGATCTGGCCTCCACCTTCAGCTTCCTGCGTCCCAACGAGCTGGTATGGAACTACGTGGTCGGCAATTACCTCAAGGGCGAGACGCCCCCGCCGTTCGACCTGCTGTACTGGAACAGCGACAGCACCAACCTGCCCGGGCCGTACTACGCCTGGTACCTGCGCAATTTCTACCTGGAAAACAATCTCATCAAGCCCGGTGCGCTCACCGTGTGCGGCGAAAAGCTGGATCTGAACAAGGTCAAGCTGCCCGCCTATATCTATGGCTCGCGTGAAGACCATATCGTGCCGGCCGATGCGGCCTACGCCTCCACCCAGGTGCTGCCGGGCAAGAAGCGCTTCGTCATGGGCGCCTCGGGCCATATCGCCGGCGTGATCAACCCACCCGCCAAGAAAAAACGCAGCCACTGGGTGCGCGAGGACGGCAAGCTACCCGACACGCTGCAAGGCTGGCTGGCCGGCGCGGACGAGCTGCCGGGCAGCTGGTGGGACGACTGGAGCGAATGGCTCAAGGGGCACGCCGGCAAACAGATCGCCGCCCCCAAGGACTATGGCCGGGCGCCCGAGTTCAAGGCCACCGAGCCCGCGCCGGGCCGCTACGTGAAGCAAAAGGCCTAGTCACATTCATCAGCCCGGAGGCATGGCGCCGCCGGGCGCAACTTCAAAGAGGACTCACATGGAAGACATCGTCATCGTTTCCGCCGTACGCACGGCCGTAGGCAAGTTTGGCGGCTCTCTTGCCAAGACCCCGGCCACCGAGCTGGGCTCCATCGTCATCCGCGAGGCGCTGGCGCGCGCCAAGGTGGGACTGGATCAGGTGGGTGAGGTCATCATGGGCCAGGTGCTGGCGGCGGGCTGCGGCCAGAACCCTGCGCGCCAGGCCTTGATCAAGGCTGGCATCGCCAAGGAAACCCCGGCGCTGACCATCAACGCCGTCTGCGGCTCGGGCCTGAAGGCCGTGATGCTGGCGGCGCAGGCCGTGGCCACGGGCGACAGCGAGATCGTCGTCGCCGGCGGCCAGGAGAACATGAGCCTGTCGCCCCATGTGCTGAATGGCTCGCGCGACGGCCAGCGCATGGGCGACTGGAAGATGGTGGACTCCATGATCGTGGATGGCCTGTGGGACGTGTACAACCAGTACCACATGGGCATCACCGCCGAGAACGTGGCCAAGGCCCACGGCATCACGCGTGAGATGCAGGACGCCCTGGCCCTGGCCAGCCAGCAAAAGGCCGCCGCCGCGCAGGACGCCGGCCGCTTCGCCGATGAGATCGTGGGTGTGTCCCTGGCGCAAAAGAAGGGCGACCCCATCCTGTTCAATGCCGACGAATACCTGAACCGCAAGACCAACGCCGACGCCCTGGCCGGCCTGCGCCCGGCTTTTGACAAGGCTGGTTCGGTGACGGCGGGCAATGCCTCGGGCATCAACGACGGCGCCGCCGCGGTGGTGGTGATGACGGCCAAGAAGGCGGCGGCCCTGGGCCTCAAGCCCCTGGCGCGCATCGCCGCCTATGGCACCAGCGGCCTCGATCCGGCCACCATGGGCATGGGCCCGGTGCCGGCGTCGCGCAAGGCGCTTGCCCGCGCCGGCTGGAACGTGGCCGACGTGGACCTGTTCGAGCTCAACGAGGCCTTTGCGGCCCAGGCCTGCGCCGTGAACAAGGAGCTTGCCGTAGACCCGACCCGCGTCAACGTCAATGGTGGCGCCATCGCCCTCGGCCATCCCATCGGCGCCTCTGGCTGCCGCGTGCTGGTGACGCTGCTGCACGAAATGCAGCGCCGCGACGCCAAGAAGGGCCTGGCAGCGCTGTGCATAGGTGGCGGCATGGGCGTGTCGCTGGCGCTGGAGCGCTGATTTTCGACGCACTTGGCGCCGTGTCAAAGTCACGGCGCCGAGGCGCGAATGCGTGATGGCCCGTATTTACCTCTAGCGAACGGGCCGGATTATTCAGTAGAGTGTTGACGAATTCATCCACCACAAAGGAGCACACAATGAGTCAGAAAGTCGCATACGTCACAGGAGGCATGGGTGGAATCGGCACGGCGATCTGCCAACGCCTGCACAAGGAGGGCATGAAGGTCATCGCCGGCTGCGGCCCCACGCGTGACTACGCCAAGTGGCTGGCCGAACAAAAGGCCCTGGGCTACACCTTCTACGCGTCGGCGGGCAACGTGGGTGACTGGGATTCCACGGTGGAGGCCTTCGCCAAGGCCAAGGCCGAGCATGGCGCCATCGACGTGCTGGTGAACAACGCCGGCATCACGCGCGACCGCATGTTTGCGAAGA
>JAFEES010000550.1 GCA_018240995.1 Pseudomonadota bacterium
ACAACGTCTGGGGCCCGCAGGACGAGGACGCCACGCGGCGCGACTTCACCGTCAACGCCATGTACTACGACCCCGAGACCCAGGTGGTGGTGGACTTCCACAAGGGCATAGAGGACGCCAAGCGCCGCGTGCTGCGTATGATTGGCGACCCGGCCACGCGCTACCGCGAAGACCCGGTGCGCATCATCCGCGCCGTGCGCTTTGCCGCCAAGCTCAGCGCCCTCGGTTTTGCGCTGGAGCCCAAGACCGCCAAACCCCTGCTGGCCTGCGAGCCGCTGCTGCAGGAGGTACCGCAAAGCCGCTTGTTCGACGAGATGCTCAAGCTGCTGCAGACCGGGCACGCGCTGGCCTCCATCGCGCAGCTGCAAAAGCTGGGCCTGGAAAAGGGCATCTACCCGTTGCTGGACGTGGTGGTGGAGCGCGCCGGCCACCCCTTCGTGCAGGCGGCACTGGCCGACACCGACCGCCGCGTGGGCGAGGGCAAGACCGTGGCGCCCAGCTTCCTGCTGGCCTGCGTGCTGTGGCAGGACGTGCGCACCGGCTGGGAGCAGCGCCTGGCCCAGCAACAACACGCCTTCCCGGCGCTGCAGGAGGCCATCGACGAGGTGTTTGACAAGCGCATCGGCGATGTCTCCGGCCGCGGCAAGCTGGCGGCCGACATGCGCGAGATCTGGGTCATGCAGCCGCGCTTCGAGAAACGCTCGGGCAGCACGCCCTTCAGCATGATTGCCCATATCCGCTTTCGCGCCGGCTTCGACTTCCTGCGCCTGCGCGCCGACGTGGGCGAGGTCGAGGAAGGCCTGGCCGAATGGTGGCAGCAGTTCTCGCTGGCCGACGATGCGCGCCGCGAGGACATGATCGAGCAGGCGCGCGAGGAGCAGCGCGCGCGTCAGCGCAAGGCCCAGCCCGTGGCGCGGCGCGTGCCTAAGGCGGCAGAGCCGGCCGCCGAGGCTGCGGCAGAAGGTGTCGCGGCTGCCGAGGGCGATGCCGCCGCACCCAAGAAGCGCCGCCGGCGCCGCCGCAAACCCGCGGGTGGCGGCGAGGTGGGTACGGGCTCAGACCTGGCGTGAAGGCCTGGATAGGCCTGGGCGCCAACCTG
>JAFEES010000551.1 GCA_018240995.1 Pseudomonadota bacterium
TGGCGCACGGCACCTCGCATTTTTTCCACATGCTGCTGCCGCCGCTGTTTCCGTTCCTGATAGCGGACTTCGGCTACACCTATTCCGAACTGGGCCTGCTGCTGTCGGTGTTCTTCGTGGTCTCCTGCACGGGGCAGGCGTTGGCGGGCTTTCTGGTGGACAAGGTGGGTGCGCGCCCGGTGCTGTTCGCTGCCCTGACCAGCTTTGCCGCGGCGGGCCTGGCGGCCGGTAGTGCCAGCGGCTATGCGGGTTTGGTCGTGGCCGCCGTGCTGGCCGGGTTGGGCAATGCGCCGTTCCACCCCGTGGACTTCACCATCCTGAACAAGCGCGTGTCACCCGCGCGGCTGGGCCATGGTTTCTCGGTGCACGGCATCACCGGCAACCTGGGCTGGGCCACGGCGCCGGTGTTCATGACCGGCATCGCCACGGCCACGGGGTCGTGGCGCATGGCCTGCCTGGGCGGCGCGGCGCTGGCGTTGCTGGTGTTGGCCATCATGGTGTGGAACCGTGACGCCCTGGACGACCGCCAGGGCGCCTGGTCGCACCAGGCACACAAGGGCGCAGCCGCCGCCAAGCCCGAGCACCCCATGGCCTTCCTGAAACTGCCGGCCGTGTGGTTGTGCTTCTCGTTCTTCTTCTGGAGCACCTGCTCGCTCAGCGCCATCCAGAGCTTTGCCGCCCCGTCGCTGCAGCGCATGTACGGCATGCCGTTGTCGCTCACCGCCATGGTCGTCACCGGCTACATGCTGTGCGGCGCCCTGGGCATGGTCATCGGGGGCTTTCTCGTGGGCCGGGTGGAACGGCTGGAAAAGACCATCAGCATCTGCCTGCTGGCCTCGGCCCTGCTCCTCACGCTGGTGGGCCTGGGCGTGCTGCCGGGCATGGTGGCGCTGGCCGTGGCCTCGCTGGCCGGCATGGGCATAGGCATAGCCGGCCCCTCGCGCGACATGCTCATCAAGCGCGCCGCCCCTCCCGGCGCCACGGGGCGCGTGTACGGCACGGTGTATTCGGGGCTGGATCTGGGCTTTGGCCTGGGCGCGCCGGTCTTCGGCATCCTGCTGGACGCGCAGATGAACAGCAGCATCTTCTATGGCTCG
>JAFEES010000552.1 GCA_018240995.1 Pseudomonadota bacterium
GTGCGTGGAAGTGCTGCTGGTGATCAACAAGCTGGATCTGCCCCAGGCCGACCCGGATATCGCTTAGGCCGAGATCGAGGACGTGATCGGCATCGATGCCGGCGAGGCGATAGCGATTTCGGCCAAGACCGGCATGGGCATAGACGATGTGCTGGAGCAGATCGTGGCCAAGGTGCCGGCGCCGCGCGGCCGGCCCGACGGCCCGCTGCGCGCCATGATCATCGACAGCTGGTTCGACAGCTACGTCGGCGTGGTGATGCTGGTGCGCGTGGTCGATGGCGAGCTTAAAAAAGGCGAGCGCTTCAAGATGATGGCCACGGGCGCCGCCTACGAGGCCAACCAGCTCGGCGTCTTCACGCCCGCCAACGTGCAGCGCGATGCACTCAGGGCCGGCGAGGTGGGCTTCATCATTGCCGGCATCAAGGAGTTGAAGGCCGCCAAGGTGGGCGACACCATCACGCTGGAGAAAAAGCTGCCCAACAATGCCGGCCCGGCCACCGAGGCGCTGCCCGGCTTCAAGGAAATCCAGCCCCAGGTGTTCGCCGGGCTCTACCCCACCGAGGCCAACCAGTACGACGCGCTGCGCGATGCGCTGGAAAAGCTGCAGCTCAACGACGCCTCGCTGCATTACGAGCCCGAGGTGTCGCAGGCGCTGGGATTTGGCTTTCGCTGCGGCTTTTTGGGCCTGCTGCACATGGAGATCGTGCAGGAGCGCCTGGAGCGCGAGTTCGACCAGGATCTGATCACCACCGCGCCCAGCGTGGTGTATGAGGTGGTCAAGGGCGATGGCGAGGTCATCACCGTGGAAAACCCCTCGAAGATGCCCGAGCAGGGCCGCATCCAGGAGGTGCGCGAGCCCATCGTCACCGTGCACCTGTACATGCCGCAGGACTACGTGGGCCCGGTGATGACCCTGGCCAACCAAAAGCGCGGCGTGCAGATGAACATGCAGTACCACGGCCGCCAGGTCATGCTGACCTACGAGATGCCGCTGGGCGAGATCGTGCTGGACTTCTTCGACAAGCTCAAATCGGTCAGCCGCGGCTATGCCTCGATGGACTACGAGTTCAAGGAATACCGCCCGTCCGACGTGGTG
>JAFEES010000553.1 GCA_018240995.1 Pseudomonadota bacterium
ACCACCAGAACAAGGCCGACATCGCCGCCAGCAAGGCGCGCGAGTGGATAGACACGCAGGGCCTGACGATGATCTTCAGCGGCACGAACTCGGGCACGGCGCTGGCTTTGGCCAAGATTGCCGACGAGAAAAAGCGCGTCATGATCAACAACGGCGCGGCCTCGTCCGCGCTGACCAATGACCAGTGCACGCCCTACACCGTGCATTACGCGTATGACACCGTGGCTCTGGCCAAGGGCCTGGCCGGCGCCATGGTCGAGGGCGGCGCCAAGACCTGGTTCTTCCTCACGGCGGACTATGCCTTCGGCCACGCCATGGAGGCCGATGCCTCCAAGGTGGTCAAGGAAAAGGGCGGCACCGTGG
This sequence comes from Pseudomonadota bacterium, assembly GCA_018240995.1. Lineage (GTDB taxonomy): Bacteria > Pseudomonadota > Gammaproteobacteria > Burkholderiales > Burkholderiaceae_C > Alicycliphilus. The sequence goes on from JAFEES010000553.1 coordinate 364, forward strand.
TGGGCGCGGTGCGCCACCCGCTGAACGCGACGGATTTTTCCTCGTTCCTGCTGCAGGCGCAAAACTCCAAGGCCCAGGTGCTGGCCCTGGCCAATGCCGGCGGCGACACCATCAACACCATCAAGGCCGCCAAGGAATTCGGCATTGGCAAGACCATGAAGGTCGCGCCCATGCTGGTGTTCTACAGCGACATTCACAGCCTGGGCCTGAAGAACACCGAGGGCATGCAGTTCGTCACCAGCTGGTACTGGGACATGGATGACGCCTCGCGCAAGTTTGCCGATGCCTTCATGAAGAAGACAAATCGCCGCCCCACCGAAATCCAGGCCGCCGACTACTCCGCCACGATGAACTACCTCAAGGCGGTGGAAGCCGCCAAGAGCACGGACGCCGACAAGGTCATGGCCGCCTGGCGTGGCATGAAGATGGACGATTTCTTCGCCAAGGGGCAGATCCGCCCCGATGGCCGCTACGTGCACGACATGTACCTGGTGCAGGTCAAGAGCCCAGCCGAGTCCAAGGGCACCTGGGACTACTACAAGATCGTCAAGAAGCTGCCCGGCGAATCGGTGTTCACCACCAAGGCAGAGAGCAAGTGCGCGCTGTGGAAGTGATGCACGGCTGACCCGACCCCTCCTCTCATCACGCAGTTTTTCCCATGGAATTCTTTGGTGTATCAATGCCGGCCATGCTCAGCCAGCTCCTGCTGGGGCTGGTCAATGGCTCGTT
>JAFEES010000554.1 GCA_018240995.1 Pseudomonadota bacterium
TCATCCTGATCAACAGCAACCCCGCGACGATCATGACCGACCCGGCCACGGCCGATGTGACCTACATCGAGCCCATCACCTGGCAGACGGTGGAAAAAATCATCGCCAAGGAGCGCCCCGACGCCATCCTGCCCACCATGGGCGGACAGACGGCGCTGAACTGCGCGCTCGACCTGTGGCGCAATGGCGTGCTGAACAAATACCGCGTCGAGCTCATCGGCGCCAAGCCCGAGGCCATAGACAAGGCCGAGGATCGCCTGAAGTTCAAGGACGCGATGACGCGCATCGGCCTGGCGTCGGCACGCTCCGGCATCGCCCACAGCATGGACGAGGCCTGGGCCGTGCAGAAGAACGTGGGCTTCCCCACGGTGATCCGCCCCAGCTTCACGCTGGGCGGCACGGGCGGCGGCATTGCCTACAACCCGGAGGAGTTCGAGACCATCTGCAAGCGTGGCCTGGAGGCCTCGCCGACCAACGAGTTGCTGATCGAAGAGTCGCTCTTGGGCTGGAAAGAGTACGAGATGGAGGTGGTGCGCGACAGGGCGGACAACTGCATCATCGTCTGCTCGATCGAAAACCTCGACCCCATGGGCGTGCACACCGGCGACTCGATCACCGTGGCCCCGGCGCAGACGCTCACGGATCGCGAATACCAGATCCTGCGCGATGCCAGCATTGCCGTGCTGCGCGAGATCGGTGTGGACACGGGTGGCTCCAACGTGCAGTTCTCGGTCAACCCCAAGGACGGGCGCATGATCGTGATCGAGATGAACCCGCGTGTCTCGCGTTCATCGGCGCTGGCCTCCAAGGCCACGGGCTTCCCGATCGCCAAGGTGGCGGCCAAGCTGGCCGTGGGCTACACGCTCGATGAGCTGAAGAATGACATCACCGGCGGTGCCACGCCGGCATCGTTCGAGCCCACGATCGACTACGTGGTCACCAAGATCCCGCGCTTTGCGTTCGAGAAATTCCCCACCGCCGACAGCCGCCTGACCACGCAGATGAAGAGCGTGGGCGAGGTCATGGCCATGGGCCGCACGTTCCAGGAATCCTTCCAAAAAGCCTTGCGCGG
>JAFEES010000555.1 GCA_018240995.1 Pseudomonadota bacterium
CCGCCAGCGCGCCAACGCAAGGCACGGCGCAGGCTGCGGGGTCGGATCACGATCTTGCGCAGCAAAACTCGTGCTCTGACCCCGAACCCGGCCCACAGGGCGCCGCGCCCCGCGAGGCCGTGTGGCCCCGCGCCGACGTGGTGGTGGGCAACCCGCCGTTTCTGGGCGACAAGAAAATGCGCCGCGAGCTGGGCGACGCCTACGTCGATGCGCTGCGCGCGACCTACGCCGGCCGCGTGCCCGGCGGTGCCGACCTGGTTTGCTATTGGTTTGAAAAAAGCCGCGCAGCGCTTGCCAGTCAAGCGCTGACAGCTGCCGGATTTGTAGCAACCAACTCCATCCGAGGCGGCAAGAACCGCGCCGTGCTCGACGCCATCGTGCAGAGCAGCCGCATCTACGACGCCTGGAGCGACGAGCCTTGGGTCAACGATGGCGCGGCGGTGCGGGTGTCGCTGGTGGCGTTTGGCGCCAACGGCCAGGCCGCGCACCTGAACGGCCAGCCGGTGGCATCCATTCATGCCGACCTGACGGCAGACACACAGCCGGGTGACGCGCTGAACATCGTTTCGGCCCGCCCCCTGACCGCCAACAAGATGGCCTGCTTTATCGGCGGCATGAAAAAGGGCGCTTTTGACGTTGCGGGCGCCACCGCACGCCAATGGCTGCGCCTGCCCAACCCCAACGGGCGTAGCAGCGCCGAGGTGGTGAAGCCCTGGGCCAACGGCCTGGACGTAACAAGGCGCCCGCAAGACATGTGGATCGTTGACTTCGGTCTGGACATGCCGGAAGCCGACGCGGCGCTGTTTGAAGCCCCGTTCGCCCATGTCACCGCATCGGTGCGCCCACAACGCGCCGCCGTGCGCAACGAACTGGAGAAGGCACGCTGGTGGCTCCACGCCAGGCCAGCGCCCGATCTGCGCAAGGCCGTCGCGCCGCTGCAGCGCTACGCGGTAACCGCCCGCGTGGCAAAGCACCGGCTTTTCGCCTGGGAGCGCACCGGCGGCGTCATCGATGGGCAACTGGTCGCCATCGCCCGCACCGACGACACCACCTTCGGCAT
>JAFEES010000556.1 GCA_018240995.1 Pseudomonadota bacterium
GGTGCTCTACGACAACCTCGATGGCCTGGAGACGCTGCATTTTTTCGCGCGCCTGAAGGGCGCGCCGCTGGCCGAATGCCCGGCCATGCTGGAAAAGGTGGGCCTGGCGCACGCCGGGCGCCGCCCTGTGCGCGAATATTCCAAGGGCATGCGCCAGCGCCTGGGCTTTGCGCAGGCGCTCCTGGGCAGTCCGCGCGTGCTGTTCCTGGACGAGCCCACCAACGGCCTGGATCCGCAGGCCATACGCGACTTCTACGCCACCCTGCGCGGCCTGCAGCAGCAGGGCGTGACGGTGATCATCACCTCGCACATCCTGGCCGAGCTGCAGGAGCGCGTGGATCGCCTGGCAATCTTGGTGTCCGGCAAGGTCGAGGCCCTGGGCAGCGTGCATGAGCTGCGCGAGCACACCGGCCTGCCGCTGGTGGTGGAGATCGACCTGGCGCCCGCGGACTGCCACGAGGCGCTGCATGCGCTGCACGTGGCCACGGGCGTGAAACCCGCGCAAACCCCCGGCGGGCTGCAGCTGCAATGCCCGCGCGAACACAAGATGGCCGTGCTCGCCGCCCTCGCCCCCCTGGGCGCGCGCGTGCAAGACCTGCGCCTGCACGAGCCCTCGCTCGAAGACATGTTCTTCGGCATCTCCGCTTAAGGCCCGCTCTCGGGCAACGCTATTCATGGAACTGACCCCTATCCTCACCGTCGCGGCCAAGGAATTCCGCGACCGCATGCGCAACCGCTGGGTGCTGGCCGTGGCCCTGGTGTTCACCGTGTTCTCGCTCGTCATCGCCTACTTCGGCGGCGCGCAGCAAGGGCAGGTGGGCTTTCGCTCCATCGAGTTCACCATCGCCAGTCTGGTCAGCCTGGTCATCTACCTGATCCCGCTGATCGCCCTGCTGCTGGGCTTTGACGCCATCGTGGGCGAGCGCGAGCGCGGCTCGCTGGACCTGCTGCTGGCCCTGCCGATCACGCGGCTGGAGCTGCTGCTGGGCAAATACCTGGGCCTGGCGCTGGCGCTCACGCTGTCCACCCTGGCCGGCTTTGGCCTGGTGGC
>JAFEES010000557.1 GCA_018240995.1 Pseudomonadota bacterium
CCTGCGCCCCCCGGCGCTGCACGACGACGGCGCTCCTCGTGTGCTGGCGCAGCAGAAGTTCCGACGCCTGAAAGCCACCTTGGATGCGCAAGAGTGCACAATACAAAACTAATCCAATGGATTACAATCTAATCTATGCAAACCGTCGCTGAGCTGCCTGAATTCATTCGTACAGCCGACAAATTGCTCAGCGTCACCGAGCGGCAAGACCTGATCCGCTACCTGGCGCAGCACCCCAAGGCAGGCGACTTGATGGAAGGCACAGGCGGTGTGCGCAAGCTGCGCTGGCGCCGTGGCGACCATGGCAAGAGCGGTGGCGTGCGCGTCATTTACTACCACTTCGACGAGCACATGCCACTGTATCTGCTGACCCTGTTCGCCAAAGGTGACAAGGCCAACCTGACCCGGGCCGAGCGCAACGCGCTGGTCGAACTGACCGGGCTTTTGGCAGGCATTTGGAAATCAAAAGGAGAACGCACATGAGCAAGGCATTCAACAGCATCAAGCAAGGCCTGCAAGAGGCCATTGCCCACGCCCAGGGGCATGAGCAAGGCATACGCATGCATCGCCCGCAGCCGGTCGATGTGAAGGCGCTGCGCGCCCGAGTGGACATGACCCAGGAAGAATTCGCCGCCCGCTTCGGCTTTTCCACCGCCACCCTGCGTCACTGGGAGCGCGGCGACCGCAAACCGCATGGTGCCTCTTTGGTGTTGTTGAATGTGATTCAACACAACCCGCGGGCAGTGATTGAAGCGCTGTCGGCTTGATGAGGGGCAGTGCTCAGCATCGTCAAGTACGAGTTGCGCTACGGCCTCCAGCGCCCTAGCTGGCGACGCTGGAGGCCGCAGGTACGCCGATAAGCGCGCACGACCTGATGATTGCCACCACCGCTCTGCACGGCTTGTTCGCGGCTGAAGCCGCTCCTACAAGGCGGCAGCCTGCACTGCGTGCGCCCGCGCCCGCTCATCCATCTCCCGCCACGACATATTCATCAACAGCGCCTGCGCCCCCCGGCGCTGCACGACGACGGCGCTCCTCGTGTGCTGGCGC
>JAFEES010000558.1 GCA_018240995.1 Pseudomonadota bacterium
AAATCAATGGGCGCAATCTTCAGCCGCGCCCAGTCGGGCAGCTCCATGGCCTGCCAGCGCTTGAGCGCCGCCAGGCGCCAGTTGAGCAGGAATTCGGGCTCTTTTTTCTTGCGCGAGATGGCGCGGATGGTGTCCTCGTCCAGGCCCGGCGGCAGGCTGTCGGACTCGATGTCGGTGACAAAGCCGTGCTGGTAGGCACGCTGCAGGGCCTGCTGCAATGCCGGCGCTTGTTCGGCGGACAAATCCAGATTTTCTGACGGTGAAGACATGGGTGAAGACATGACCATGCGGTTGGTATTTAAATATTCATATCGTATGAATCTTTTGCAGATTCGGCAAAGCGCCAGGCTGTCCCTGTATGCGCGCCAGGGCTATTGTCGCCGTTCAATGCCCGCAAAGCCGGCTCGCGCCGTGCATGGCCTTGCTGGCATGCGGCTTATCGCTATAATGCTTGGCTTTGCTGGCAAACCCCGTCGGCCGGATACTAGTTACAAGACGGGGAACCCGCCACACATGGCAGCCCGGCCCGATCTTCCTGGCTACCCTCTGTGGGCATATTTTTGGAAAACCATTAGCTGATGACCACCATTCGCGTTAAAGAAAACGAGCCTTTCGACGTTGCCCTGCGCCGCTTCAAGCGCACCATTGAAAAGCTGGGCCTGCTGACCGACCTGCGCGCCCGCGAGTTCTACGAAAAGCCCACCGCCGAGCGCAAGCGCAAGAAGGCCGCCGCCGTCAAGCGCCACTACAAGCGCGTGCGCAGCATGCAGCTGCCCAAGAAGCTGTACTAAGCACAGCCGGCGTCTTCCTGTCCAGGAATCGCCCACCAAACCCGCGCTAGGGACGCCAAGCGCGGGTTTTTTGTTTGCGGATTTGCCAAAGCCCTTTCCGGCGTCGTTGCGGCGCCTTGCCGTAGCTGAACTACCGTCTGCGGCGCCGCGCCCAGCCAGCAAGGCCTTTGGCAAACCCGTAGCCCCTGCCTGATTCCGTTTCCAAATCATTCGTGTCTAGGCGCGAAGCCGTAGACAGTGCTGCAGCACGACAAGGC
>JAFEES010000559.1 GCA_018240995.1 Pseudomonadota bacterium
CTTCCCCACGGGTTATAGCGGCCGCCTGCGTATTCATGTCGGCGCGTGGCGCAACGACGCCGCGGGGCCGATGCAGGTCGTCTCCGGCCCCGTGGGCCGCGAAAAAGTGCATTACGAGGCACCGCCCGCCGGTCGCCTGGCGCAGGAAACCGCCGCGTTCCTGGACTGGTTCAACGCGCCCGGCGCTGGCGATGCGCTCATCCACGCCGGGCTGGCCCACCTGTGGCTGGTCACGCTGCACCCCTTTGACGACGGCAACGGCCGCATCAACCGCGCCGTGTGCGACATGGCGCTGGCGCGCGCCGAAGGCAGCGGTCAGCGGTACTACAGTTTGAGCGCACAAATCCAGCGCGAGCGCAAGCACTACTACGAGCAACTGGAAGCCACCCAAACCGGCACGCTGGACATCACGCCCTGGCTGCAGTGGTTTTTAGGTTGCCTGCTGCGCGCCGTGCAGGGCGCAGACAGCTTGCTGACCGGCGTGCTGACCAAGGCCCGCTTCTGGCAGCAATGGGCCGGAACACCGTTGAACGAGCGCCAGACACTGGTGCTGGGCCGCGTGCTCGACGGCATGGAAGGCAAGCTGACCAACGCCAAATGGGCGGCCATTGCCAAATGTTCACCCGATACAGCGCTGCGCGACATCAATGCGCTGCTGGAGTTGGGGGTGTTGCGGAGGCTGGAGGGTGGTGGGAGGAGTACGGGGTATGGGGTGGTGGAGGAACGCTGAGGGGCAGGAATCGACCCAACTGCGACATTCACGATGTTGGATTGGGTGCGCTAGAACGGTCACCCACCCATTTAGCCTCGGTCGGACACGTTTTTTTGAGGCCTTCAGGTATGGACGCCACTAGGTGCCTCTTTAGAAGATAGCTCTCGTCGATTGATGCCCGAACGTAGCCTAGCGAGGAGACTAAGGTAGCGGCGGATGTCTTGGAGGTTCTTGAAATAGTAGTAGTCGTCAGCACTTCCTGCCTTCTCCGCCATCGATAAGAGGAGCTCAGCTTCCTTCAAAAGGCCGGTGGTATCACGCGCGTATGGAGCCTT
>JAFEES010000055.1 GCA_018240995.1 Pseudomonadota bacterium
CGCCGGCCGTGGCCTCGGGGCGCAGCGTGAGCTGCTCGCCGTTCAGGCGATCCTCGAAGGAGTACATCTCCTTCTCGACGATGTCGGTGACTTCGCCCAGGCCGCGCACGAACAGCGGCGTGGGCTCGACGATGGGGGTTCGGATGTTGCGGTAGGCGTAGCGCGCCATCAGTGAGCGCACTTTGTCCTCCAGCCATTCCCAGCGCGCCGAATCGGGCGGCAGGATGTCGTTCATGCCCTTGATGGCAACCAGCTTCTGCATCTTGCGTGAATCTTGTATTTGAATGAAATCGGCCTCTAGCGCTTTATAGACAAGCGTTAGCAGCTATTATTTTTGAACAACTACATGTTCGCGCCGAAACGCCTGTCGATGTAGCCGTCCACGATGGCCTGGAACTCGCCCACGATGTTGTCGCCGCGCAGCGTCATGGCCTTCTCGCCGTCGATGAACACCGGGGCGGCGGGCGCCTCGCCGGTGCCGGGCAGGCTGATGCCGATGTCGGCATGCTTGCTCTCGCCCGGGCCGTTGACGATGCAGCCCATCACCGCCACCTTGAGCCTCTCCACGCCCGGATAGCGCTCGCGCCACACGGGCATTTGCGCGCGCAGGTAGTCGTCGATCTGCTTGGCCAGCTCCTGGAAGGTGGTGCTGGTGGTGCGCCCGCAGCCGGGGCAGGCGGTGACGCTGGGCACGAAGGCGCGCAGGCCCAGGGACTGCAATATCTCGGCCGCTACCACTACTTCCTGGGTGCGCGCCTCGCCAGGCTGGGGCGTGAGCGACACGCGTATGGTGTCGCCAATGCCCTCCTGCAGCAGCACGGACAGTGCGGCCGTGGAGGCCACGATGCCCTTGGTGCCCATGCCGGCCTCGGTCAGGCCCAGGTGCAGCGCGTAGTCGCAGCGGCGGCTGAGCTCGCGATAGACGGCGATCAGATCCTGCACGCCGCTGACCTTGCACGACAGGATGATCTGCTCGCCCTTCAGGCCCATTTCTTCGGCGCGACGGGCAGATTCGATGGCCGAGGTTATCAGCGCCTCGTACATCACCTGGCGCGCATCCCAGGGCTGGCTGCGGCGGCCGTTGGCGTCCATCAACTCGGCCAGCAGCTCCTGGTCCAGGCTGCCCCAGTTCACTCCTATGCGCACGGCCTTGTCCCAACGCACGGCCGCCTCGATCATCTGGCCGAACTGCTTGTCGCGCTTGTCGCCCTTGCCCACGTTGCCGGGGTTGATGCGGTACTTGGACAGCGCCTGGGCGCAATCCGGGAAGTCGGTCAGCAGGCGGTGGCCGTTGTAGTGGAAGTCGCCCACCAGGGGCACGCTCTCGCCCATGCGGTCGAGCTGCTCACGGATGTAGGGCACGGCCGCGGCAGCCTCGGGCGTGTTCACCGTGATGCGCACAAACTCGGAGCCGGCCTGGGCCAGCTGCCTGACCTGTATCGCCGTGGCGATCGCATCCACGGTGTCGGTATTCGTCATGGACTGCACGCGCACCGGCGCGTCCCCGCCCACGGTGACCACGCTGCTGCCCCAGACGATTCTTGCCTGGCGCGAGCGGCGCGCCAGGGGGGCCGCCATGGCTATCGCTGCCTCGGATGGATTCATTTACTTCACCTCGAAACGGGCCACGTTCTCGCGCGAGACGGCCTTCAGGTTCATGGGCTGGCCGCGCACCACGACCTCGGCGGCATCGGCCCTGCCAATCACCACATGCCAGGGCGGGTCGCCCTCGGCGGTGTAGCTGTCGCCCGCCGCCAGGGTCTTTTGCAGCAGCACACGTCCGGCGCCATTGCGCACCTGTATCCAGGCCTCCTTGTGCGCGCGGATCACCAGCAGGCCCTCGGGCGCCGCGGGCGCGGCCGGCTCGACTGTGGCGCCCACGGGCTGCGCCTCGGGCGCAGGGGCAGCGGATTCGGCCGTCGGTGTGGCCGCGGCTTCTTGTGCCACCGGTGCTGGCGGCGCCGACAACGCCGGCGTCACGGGCTGCGTGGGCCTGTCGTCCTGGGAGCCCATGTCCAGCGGCAGCGGCAGGAAAGCCACCGCCAGGGCCCCCAGCAGCAGCGCCCCCACGGCAATGCCCACCAGGCGCGACTTGGGCGGCTCCAGCGAGCCGCCCTTGCCAGTCCTGCGTCCGGAATCCTTGAACGAGGCGTTGATGGCCCGATCCGGCGGCAGATGAATCGGCGCCCCCTGGGGCAACAGCGCCAGCACCGGCGCGGCTTGCACCTTCAGCGCGCGGCACATGCTCGACGCCAGCGCGCGCATGAAGACATGGTCGGTAAAGGCCGCGTAATCATCGGCCTCCAGCGCCTGCAGCTTGGCCACCGGCACCTTCAGGGCCCCGGCCAGCGCGTCAATATGCACACCGGCCGATTCACGCTGCTGGCGCAGCATGGCGCCGGCCGACAGGCCGTCCGCGCTCGGCAGGCCCGCCTGCGCCGTCTGATCGGTGTTGTGCTCTCCGATCGGCTCAATCATTGAATGCCCCTCTCTCATACGCGTGGGTCTCCCTGGCATCGGGGAAGCGCTTGAGCAGCTGCTCGCCCAGCTGGCGCATGGCCACGGAATCGCCCAGCGCGCGCTCCACCTTCACGCCCAGCCACAGCGACTCGGCGTTGGCAAACTCGCCGTTGTTCACACGGCGGATATAGAACTGCGCCCGCTTGGCCTCGCCACGGGCCAGCAAAATGGATGCCAGGTGGTAGCCCACCACGGGGTTGCCGGCATCGATCTCGTAGGCGCGCAGCAGCGTCTTCTCGGCCTGATCCACGCGCCCTGCCCGTTGAAAGCACAGGCCCTGGGACATCAGCGTCTTGCTGCGCGCGGCATAGTTGGGAACGGCCAGCGCACGCTCGAACAGCTGGTTCGCCTGCTCGTATTGCTGGCGCTGGCACTGCAGCCAGCCATAGTTGTGCATGATGTCCGGGTCATTCGGCCGCATGGACTGGGCACGCCTGAGGCTGTCTTCCGCGCCCTGCAGATCGCCCATGGCCATGTACACCAGGCCGCGCAGGTGATAGGCGTCGGCATAGCCGGGGTCGGTGGCAATCGCCTGGCGCACCTCCTCCAGGGCCACTTCGGTCTGCCCCATCTGCAGATAGTTGGCGGCCAGTTCCAAGCGGATGCGGGCACGCCGGCGCAGGTCGCTGTCGCCCGCGGCCGGCGCGGCATCGGCGGCGCTGGCGGCAGGGTCTTGCCCGGCCTGGTGTGCACAGCCGCCCAGGCCAGCCAGTGCGGCCAGCGCCACCCAGGCCAGCAGCAGCCGGCGCCCAATTCCATCCCTGCCCCACAGCGTCATGAATTGCCTTTCAGTTAATGGGCTTGATTTCTATGACGCGCAGCTTGGCCATGCGCTCGTGCACGCGCGTGCGATCCTTCACGTCGCCAGCGAGCTGGCCGCAAGCGGCGTCGATATCGTCGCCGCGCGTCTTGCGCACCGTGGTGACGATGCCGGCATCGGACAGCAGCTTGGCAAACGCCGTCACCGCCGCCGCCGGCGAGCGGCGCAGGCCGGACGCGGGAAACGGGTTGAACGGTATCAGGTTGAACTTGCAGGGCACGCCGCCATCGGCCGCCTTGCGCCCTACCAGCGCGATCAGCTGGCGCGCATGCTCGGGCTGGTCGTTCACGCCGTCGAGCATGCAGTATTCGAAGGTGATGAAGTCGCGCGGCGCATGCTCCAGGTAGCGCCGGCAGGCAGCCAGCAGCTCGTGCAGCGGGTATTTGCGATTCAGCGGCACCAGGTTGTCGCGCAGATCGTCATTGGGCGCGTGCAGCGACACCGCCAGAGCCACCGGGCAGTCCGCGCCCAGGCGATCCATCATCGGCACCACGCCCGAGGTGGACACCGTGACCCGGCGGCGCGACAGGCCATAGCCATGGTCGTCCAGCATGGTGCGCAGCGCCGGCACCAGGGCCGAGTAGTTCTGCAGCGGCTCGCCCATGCCCATCATCACCACGTTGGAGATCACGCGCTCGCCATCGCCGCGGCGCTGGCGCAGCACATGCTCGGCATGCCACAGCTGGGCAATGATTTCGCCCGCCGTCAGGTTGCGGCTGAAGCCCTGGTGGCCGGTGGAGCAAAAACGGCAGCCCACGGCGCAGCCGGCCTGCGAGGAGATGCACAGCGTGCCGCGATCATCCTCGGGGATGAACACCGTCTCCACGGCGTTGCCGCCGCCCACGTCGAACAGCCATTTCACGGTGCCGTCGGCCGAGGCGTGCTCGCTGATGGCCTGCAGCCCCGTCACATGGGCGCAGCCCTTGAGTTTTTCGCGCAGCGACTTGGCCAGATCGCTCATCTGGTCGAAGTCGGCGGCGCCACGCTGGTGGATCCAGCGGAACAGCTGCGTGGCCCGGAAACGCTTTTCGCCCAGCCGCTCGCAAAAGGCAGCCATGGCGTCCAGGTCGAAATCGAGAAGGTTCGTGGTCATAACGTCGGTCGCATGTCCACGCCCACATTGCGCGCCCCGGGCGCGGGCCGGCAAACCCGGCCCATCACCCGGAGCCACGGCATCAGCGCGCGTAAACGTTCAGGCCAGGGAAGAAGAAGGACACTTCGACGGCAGCGGTCTCGGCGGCGTCGGAGCCATGCACGGCGTTGGCGTCGATGCTGTCGGCGAAGTCGGCGCGGATGGTGCCGGCGTCTGCCTTCTTGGGGTCGGTGGCGCCCATCAGCTCACGGTTCTTCAGCACGGCGTTCTCGCCCTCCAGCACCTGCACCATCACCGGGCCGGAGATCATGAAGTCCACCAGATCCTTGAAGAAGGGGCGCTCCTTGTGCACGCCGTAGAACTGCTCGGCCTCGGCGCGCGACAGGTGGATCATGCGGGCGGCGGCGATCTTCAGGCCGGCGGCCTCGAAGCGGGCGTAGATCTGGCCGATCACGTTCTTGGCGACGGCGTCGGGCTTGATGATGGAGAGGGTGCGTTCGATAGCCATGAGTTTTCCTTGAGTACGGTGTTGCGGTATTTTTTTGCCCTTCAGGCAAAACCGCACATTCTAACTTTTCGCCAATCCCTTAGCGCCGGCCACGGCGCGCACCGCCGCCACCGCCGCCACTGCGCTGCTGCTGGCGCTGGCGCAGCAAGCTGTCCGCGCCTATGTAGCCCACCGAGGTCTTCATCGGATCCGGCTGGGCATTGCCGGTGGGCTGTCCGCCACGGCCGGCGGTCTTGCCCCGGCCTGCGCCGCCCGGCTTGCCGCCCACGGGCTTGCGCTCGCCGCGGCGGGCATTGCCGCTCGGCCCGCCCGGCTGGCGGCCCGGGCCGGCGCCATCCAGCTGGGCGCCGGCGGCCTGCATCAGGGCCTGGATGTCGCGCTCATCGAGCTCCATCCAGGCGCCGCGCTTCAAGCCGCGCGGCAGCAGCATGGCGCCATAGCGGATGCGGATCAGCCGGCTGACGGCATGGCCCACGGCCTCGAACAGGCGCCGCACCTCGCGATTGCGGCCTTCGGAGATCGTCACGCGGTACCAGCAGTTGGCGCCCTCGCCACCACCTTCCTCGATGGAGCCGAAGGCGGCCAGGCCGTCTTCCAGCTGCACGCCGCCCAGCAGGCGCTGCCTTTCCTCGTCGCTCAAGGCACCGAGCACGCGCACGGCGTATTCGCGCTCCAGACCAAAGCGCGGATGCATGAGCTTGTTGGCCAGCTCGCCCGAGCTGGTGAACAGCAGCAGGCCCTCGGTATTCAGGTCCAGCCGCCCCACCGATTGCCATTTGCCCTGCATCAGGCGCGGCAGCTTGCGGAACACCGTGGGGCGGTTCTGCGGGTCGTCATGCGTCACGATCTCGCCCGCGGGCTTGTGGTAGGCAAGCACGCGCGCCGGCGGCGGCGCGACACGGAAGCGGATGGGTTTGCCGTTGACCTTGATCTGGTCGCCGAACTGCACGCGCTGCCCGATGTGGGCGGGCTCGTTGTTCACCGAAATGCGCCCCTCCAGGATCAGCTGCTCCATCTCCAGGCGCGAGCCCATGCCGGCCTGGGCCAGCACCTTGTGCAGCTTGGGCGTCTCCGGCTGCGGCAGCAGCACGCGCTTCGGGGGCGCCAGTTCGGCGCTGTCTTCATCCTGATCCAGCTGGCCCGAGACCACGTCGGCAAAGCGATAGCCGTCCCGGTCGTTGCCCGGCTTGGAGGCGCGCCTGCCCAGCGCGCCGCGGGTATCGCCGCCCGGCCTTGCCTGCGGCTCTTGCGATGCCTGCGGCACTGGGCCTGCATCCTGCGCCAAGCGCTCGGGCGCTTGCTGCACAGAGGGCTCGGGCGGCGCAGATGGCGCAGCCTGGCCCGGTTTGCGCCGGCGCGGCGCGCGCCGCGCGGCGCCAGGCTGCGCCTCGGAGGGCGGCGGTGCGTCCTGCGGATCCTGGTACGTATCGTTCATGTCATTGTCCTGTGACGCCATCGTCGACTTCCTCGTTAGCCACCCCGCCGCTCTCGCCCGGGGCGTCTGCAATTGCTGCCTCGCCCTGGGTCGCCGCATTGGCGGCATCCAGGGCCACTTCCATTTCCAGCCCTTCGGCTGGCGGCGCCTCGGGGGCGTCGGCCAGTGCCTCGAACACCGTGGCCTGGGCACCCGGGGTGTCCAGCGTGGGCAACTGATCCAGCGCGCTCAGGCCCAGGTCGTCCAGGAACTGCCGCGTGGTGGCGAACAGTGCCGGGCGCCCCACCGTCTCGCGGTGGCCTATGACCTCGACCCAGCCTCGGTCTTCGAGCTGCTTGATGATCAGGCTGTTCACCGTCACGCCGCGTATGTCCTCGATATCGCCACGCGTCACCGGCTGACGGTAGGCAATGATGGCCAGCGTCTCCAGCGTGGCACGCGTATAGCGCGGCGGCTTTTCCGGGTGCAGGCGGTCGAGATATTCGCGCATCTCGGGCCGGCTCTGGAAGCGCCAGCCCGTCGCCACCTGCACCAGCTCCACGCCGCGCAGCGCCCAGTCCTGCTGCAGCTCAAGCAGCAGCGTCTTCACGGTGTCCGCGCCCAGCGCATCGTCAAACAGGGTGCGCAGCTCGCGCACCGTCACGGGCTGCGGGGCACAGATCAACGCGGTTTCAAGGATCCGTTTGGCATCCACCGAGTTCATGCTTCAGCAGTTCCGATGAGGGCTACCGTGCTCCGTCGCGGAGTGGTTGCCTGGGATTGGAGGACATCTGCGGCGCGAAGGTGCTGCAAGAGGCAGCGCGCCATCATGGGGCCGGCGCGCGGTCAGCGGTATGCAACCACGGCGCCTACGGCAGATCAGCCGTCAGCCGCCATTGTAGCCCAGCGCCCAAAAATCAAGCGCCTGCCGCATGTCCGCGGGCAGCGGCGCGCGAAACTCCATGCCCTGCCCCGTCACGGGGTGCGCAAACGCCAGGCGAAACGCATGCAGCGCCTGGCGCTGCAGCCCGCCGCCCGGCGCGCCGCCATACAGCGCGTCGGCCACCAGCGCATGGCGCAGCGACGCCATGTGCACGCGGATCTGGTGCGTGCGCCCGGTGTGCAGCGTGCAGCGCACCAGGCACACCTCATCGTTGCCGGCGAGCAGCTCGAAGTCGGTGCGCGCCGGCTTGCCCGGGTGCTGCTGCAGATCGACCACCGCCATGCGCAGGCGGTTGCGCGGGTCGCGCCCAATGGCGGCCTGAACGCTGCGCTGCGCCGGGCCGGTCCACGCGCCCCAGGCCAGCGCCAGGTACTGGCGACTGACCTCGCGCGCGGCAATCATGCGCACCAGCGCATCCATCGCGGCGCGGCTGCGCGCCACCACCATCAGGCCGCTGGTGTCCTTGTCTAGCCGGTGCACTATGCCGGCGCGCGGCACCTGCAGGGCCTGGGCGTCGCGCCCCAGCAGGGCGTTGAGCAGGGTGCCGCTCCAGTTGCCGGGCGCCGGGTGCACCACCAGGCCGGCCGGCTTGTTCACCACCAGCAGATGGACGTCCTCGTGCACCACATCCAGCGGGATTTGCTCGGGCCGGAAGGCCTGGCTTTGCAGCGTGGGGCGCATTTCCACCGCCACGCTGTCGCCGGCCTTGACCTTGTGCGCGGGCTTGAGCGCCGCCTGGCCATTGAGCCGCACACAGCCCTGGGCCAGCAGCTGCTGCAGGTAGCTGCGCGAAAACTCCGGCACCAGCTCCGCCAGGGCCTTGTCCAGCCGCGCCTGATGCTGCGCGGCGGGCACCGCCACCTGGCGCAGCTCGGCCTCGGCGTCCAGGCGCGCGGGGTCATCCAGCAAATCCTGCGGCTCGGACTCGTCCGGCCACTGCGCGCCGCCCCCGGCCACTGGCATGCTCAACGTGGCGGCAGGTAGCGTGCGGGATCGACCGGCTTGCCCTGGCGGCGGATCTCGAAGTGCAGCTTCACGCGATCGGCATCGGTGCTGCCCATCTCGGCGATCTTCTGGCCACGGCGCACGTTCTGGTCTTCTTTCACCAGCAGCGTCTGGTTGTGCGCATAGGCCGTGAGGAAGGTGTTGTTGTGCTTCAGGATCACCAGGTTGCCATAGCCGCGCAGGCCGGCGCCGGCATACACCACGCGGCCGTCGGCCGCGGCCAGCACCGGGTCGCCGGCCTTGCCGGCGATGTCGTAGCCCTTGTTGCGCGCCTCGTCAAAGCCCGCCAGCAGCGAGCCCGACGCCGGCCAGATGAAATGCATCTCGTCCGCGCCGGCAGCCACGGCAGGCGCTGGAGCGGGTGCGGGCGCCGGTGCGGCGGCAGGCGCCACCGACGCCGGGGCCGCCGGGGCGGAGGCGCTGCCAGCCGGCGCCGAAGCCGCGCTGGCCGGGGCTGCCGCGGGCGTCGCCGCCTTGGGCGCGCCAGAGGGCGAGGCACTGGCCACGGGCGAGGAGCTGACCGGCCGCGTGACGACACCCTGGTCGGAGGCCACGGCGGCGGCGGGCGAGCCCGGCGGGATCACGCGCAGCACCTGGCCGACCTCGATCAGGTTGGCGTTGTCCAGGCTATTCCAGCGCGCTATGTCTTTCCAGCTCTGCCCGTTTTCCAGGCCGATGCGAATCAGGGTGTCCCCGGGCTTGACGGTGTAGTAGCCCGGCTTGCCGGCGTTTTCTGCCCCCGGCAGGGGCTTGACCTCGGGGGCAGCGGGCGCCGGCGCTGCAACGCCATTGGCAGAGGTGCCACGATCCACCACCGGAGCCTTGTTCACCGGGGTGCCACAGCCCGCCAGCCCCATACCGGCCAGAGCCACCAGCCCCCAAGTCACAAGACCACGCGATACCAACATAAGCAATTCCTTCAAGCAACCCCCGATTTTAAGGGGACGAAATGCACGGCCTCGAGAACGCTTTGTTTCAAGCCCTGCGGTGTTTTGTCCACGACCAGCAACAGCTGGCGCCCATCGGCGCCGGCCATGGGCGCCACCAGGCGCCCGCCCACGGCCAGCTGCTCGCACCACTGCGGGGGCAGGCTGTCGCCGCCCGCCGCGCAAATGATGCCGGCATAGGGTGCGCCAGCGGCGTAGCCCAGCATGCCGTCGCCCAGGATCAGGTGCACGTTGGCCAGACGCAGCGGACGCAGGTTGTCGCGCGCCTTTTCGTGCAACGCACGCAGGCGCTCCACGGTGTACACCTCGCGCGCCAGTCGGGCCAGCACGGCCGCCTGGTAGCCGCAGCCGGTGCCGATCTCCAGCACCCGGCCCAGTCCCTGCGCACGCGCGCCATCAGCCCCCAGCAGCAACTCGGTCATGCGCGCCACCACGCCAGGTTTGGAGATGGTCTGGCCCAGGCCTATGGGCAGGCTGGTTTCCTCGTAGGCCTGGTTGGCCAGGGCGCTATCGACGAAGCCATGCCGCTGCACCGCGCCCATGGCCTGCAGCACCGGCGCCGCCGTGATGCCGGCCGCGGCCAGGCGCTGCACCATGCGTGCGCGCACCGCCGCCGAATCCAACCCCACGCCCTGCGGCATGGGCGGCTGCGCCTCGCGCGGCACGCGCACGCCAGCGGCTACAGCGGCTGGGGCAGCAGCGGGCGGCCTGTCCAGGCGCGCAGGAAACCCGGGTCGCCGCTGCATCACGCGGCCCCGCCCGGCAGGCCTGGCGCGGCCAGAAGCGCGGCAGTCTGCGCCCAATAGCCCAGGCCGTCGTGGTCCGTCAGATCCACCTTCAGTGGCGTCATGGACACATGGCCGTGCGCCGTGGCGTGGAAGTCCGTGCCCTCGGAGGCGTCCTTGGCGGCGCCCGCCCCGCCTATCCAGTACATCAGCTCACCGCGCGGGCTTTGCTGCTCTATGACGCGCTCGGCCGCGTGGCGCCGGCCCAGCCTGCACAGGCGCAGGGGGCGCAGGGCATCGAAGGGCATGTTGGGGATGTTGATGTTCAAAAGCCAGGGCGATCCGCCCACCAGCCTTTGCCGCTGCATCTGCGCCACGATCTCGCGCGCCTTGCGCGCCGCGGAGTCGATCTCGCCCCAGCCCTTGTCCACCTGCGAGAAGGCAATCGAAGGAATGCCGAACAGATAGCCCTCCATGGCCGCGCCCACGGTGCCGGAGTAAATGGTGTCGTCGCCCATGTTGGCGCCGTTGTTGATGCCCGAAACTACCAGATCCGGCCGGTAGCCCAGCAGACCCGTGAGGGCGATGTGCACGCAATCGGCCGGTGTGCCATTCACATAGCGAAAGCCGTTGGCAGCGCGGTGCACGTACAGCGGCGCATTCAGCGTCAAGGCGTTGGACTTGGCGCTGTTGTTGTGCTCGGGGGCGACCACCTCGACGTCGGCAATATCCTTGAGGGCATCATGCAGGGCCACGATGCCCGGCGCCTGGTAGCCATCGTCGTTGGAAATGAGAATTTTCATGGCTGGTGTGACTGAATGCAACGCATTCTAAAAGGGCGCCGCCATGCCCGCAGGCGTCACCCTTGAGACAGGAAGGCCGCCGCCCCGTTCCCTATGATGCGCGCCAATTTTCAACACCATTGGAGACACCCATGCACGCCTGGCTCTGCACCAACCCGATTGGCGTCGAGGCCCTGAAATGGACCGAACTGCCCACGCCGGCGCCGCAGGCCGGCGAGGCGCTGGTAGAGATCCACGCCGCCAGCCTGAACTTTCCCGATCTGCTGATCGTGCAGAACAAGTACCAGATGAAGCCGCCGCTACCCTTCGTGCCCGGCTCGGAATACGCGGGCGTGGTGCGGGCCGTGGGCGAAGGCGTGCAGCACCTGCGCCCGGGCCAGGCGGTGGCCTGCCTCAGCGGCACGGGCGGATTTGCCAGCCACGTCATCGCCCCGGCGGCACGCTGCATTGCGCTGCCGGACGATTTCCCGTACGCCGATGCGGCAGCCTTCATCATGACCTACGCCACCTCGCACCATGCACTGGTCGATCGCGCCGGGCTCAAGGCCGGGGAAACCGTGCTCATCCTGGGTGCGGCCGGCGGCGTGGGCACGGCGGCGATACAGATCGCCAAGGCCATGGGCGCGCGCGTCATCGCCGCGGCGTCCACGGACGACAAGTGCCGCCGCTGCCTGCAACTGGGCGCCGACGCCGCCATCAACTACACCACGCAGGATCTGCGTCAGGCCATCAAGGCCTTGACCGGCGACAAGGGCCCCGACGTGATCTACGACCCCGTGGGCGGCCCGCTGGCCGAGCCGGCCTTTCGCTCCATCGCCTGGCGCGGACGCTACCTGGTGGTGGGCTTTGCCGCCGGGCCCATTCCATCATTGCCGCTGAACCTGGCCCTGCTCAAGGGCGCCGCCATCGTTGGCGTGTTCTGGGGCGAATTCGCCCGGCGCGAACCCCAGGCCAATGCCGCCATGCTGGCCGAGCTGGTGCAGTGGTACGCCCAGGGCAGGATCAAGCCGGTGATCGACCGCACCCTGCCCATGGCGCAACTGCCGGCCGCCTTCGCCCAAATGGCTGACCGGGCGGTGACGGGCAAGCTGGTGCTGGTTAACTGAGAGGCTGAGAGGCAATCCCCCATGCCCGCTTGGCACGCCAAAACACCCCCCATCGTCGTT
>JAFEES010000560.1 GCA_018240995.1 Pseudomonadota bacterium
CTGGCTGGCCGCTGCTCATGACCGCCATCGCCGATGCCACTGGCGAAGACTTCGACCACATCCGGGCCTTCCTCGACAGCCGCCACGGACGCCACTTTGCAGACGACGTCCACAACGCCATCTACGACGGCCACGGGCTGCCGCAGGCCATCATCGCCGCCACGCAGAAGTGGATGGGCTGGACGATTGGCCGTCAAACCAGCAAGGAATATGGCATCCCGCGCGGACTGCCCTACCTCACGGGCTTCGTGATTCACTGCGGCCTCGTCGAAGACTAGGAACCCGTCTGACCACCTGCTGATTGCGCCACCGGGGTGTCCAGATTCTGGATACCCATTCAGGGCTGGCTCAGGGGTGTAAACGCGGCTCACGCCCTGGGATTTCGCCGCCGACACGTCAGCCGATTTGCCTGTTTCTGGCGGCAAAACCGCGCCAAACCCGCGCCAGTGTTGGTTTACTCTCGTCGGCCGTTTTCCGCCGCGCGACGACGACAAAGCGGTCATCCCCCACGCTCACCGATTGGACGCCACCGGGCGTTGAACCGGCCGCAAGCCCGCGCCGTTGCTGCGTTTGCGCCGACCACCGTTTTGCCGGTCGCCTGACGGCCATCCCTGAGGCAAAAGGGGTCCTTCTTCACCGTGACCCATACGGTGGGCGCGAGCGCGACGTTTCGCTACCGTGCGAACCCAAAACAAGGTTTGCAGGGGTTTGCGGTTCGCACCGGCGGCCATGGTTTGCATCGTCGGCGGGTGGTAACCGGTAACTTCGAGTGGTAACCCGGTTTCGCGGCCTGACGGAGGCGAGATGCCGCGCTCGCGCCCCCCGTATTGGAATATCGCCAGGAAGGACCCCTTTCGCCTGGGGCCTGGTTGCGTGCGCCGACCACAACGAAAGGCTACGACCGTCACCATCGTCACAAATCGTTCCCGGCTTCCCGGTTCCCGGCCGGGAACGATTGACCGAGTGGGAACGATTAAATCCAGTGCTGGCGCGGACATCAATCGTTCCCGGGTCGAATCGTTCCCAGGGGTGGGGTGGGAACGATT
>JAFEES010000561.1 GCA_018240995.1 Pseudomonadota bacterium
GTCGATCATGTCGCGCTGCCACCCCAGATGCTGCTCGATGTCGCGCAGGGTCTGATCGACGAGGGCGCGGATATCGCGGGGCTGATCGGCGGGCGTGTCGTAGCGCAGGACGATCTCATTCGTCTCGATGACGGCGCGAGGTGGGTTCATGCTGAAGGTGTTGGCCTTCGTGTAAAACAGCTCGGACTCGCCCTCGAAGGGGACGCGCACCTCGACGCGCTCGCCCGCCACCATGACGGGGCGGCTTCTGTCTTCGATCCAGCGCATGCGGTCGTGCCGGACATCGACCGGTGCGTCCTGATAGTCGGCGTACCACTGGTCGCGCAGCAGCGTGATCGGCGTGATTCCGTACTTTTCGACCAAATAGGTCGTGAGGTCTTCCGGCGGCGTGTTGAGCAGCCGGTTCTCGTTCAGCCCCTCGACCTCCTTCTGCATGTTCTGCACGGTCAGCCGAATGGAGTGATCGAGATCGTGGGTGACGAACAGTAGGCCCTTGTTCTTGTCGATGCTGCCGAACATGATTGGTCCTTTCGTTGTTGTTGTCGATGCCCGGCCTGGCCTTGCTTCTTGGTTCGCGGAGGGGCCATTTTGTTGTCTTCGTGAACTGACTGGTCCGCCGGTGGGACGAGCGCTCCTGCGTAGACAAAGATGTGGCCTGCTCCAGCGTAAGTGGTAAGAACCGTGAATCGCTGGGCAACGCTCAGTTCGGCAGTTCGTCGTGCCCGATGGCGGTCCACGTGTTCGACAAGGAGCGGTGGAGCGCAACTGAGCCAGCAAGAGAGGACCTCACCAGTAAGAGGGATGCCGCCGGCGTAAACATCACTGCAGATCCCGAATGTCGATCGCGTCCAAGGCGCCGTTGTTAATTGCGTGTCGCAGAACCCGCGAGGGGCCACCTCGCTCTTCGGATGAGTAAATCTCTAGAACTTGCTCCGCTCGGCTTGCTCCTAGGTAGACCGTGGAAACGAATCGGCGAAGCGTGCCAGTCGAGTACGGGCCATCTTCCACCTCTCCGTCGTTCACCTC
>JAFEES010000562.1 GCA_018240995.1 Pseudomonadota bacterium
AGGCCAGCAGCAGTTGGCTGATCTCGCCGCGCCCGAGCAGCTCGGGCTGGCGCTGGGGCACCTTGGCCATGGGCACGAGGAACTCCTGGCGCGAGCGGCCCAGCACGGTTTCGTACAGAAAGCGTGCCGCGCACGCGGCCTGGTTCATGGTGCTGTACGACAGGCTTTGCTCGCGCACCATGTGCAGCAGGTAGTCCTGCACCTCCTGCGCCGTATAGCTGGCCGGGTCGCGCCGGTAGTGTTTGGCCATGCGCCGGATGGCGTCCACGTAGCTGTCTTGCGTGCGCGCGGCAAACCCGCGCACCACCATCGCTTCGATCATGCGCTGGCGTAGTTCGGTCATGACTGCTCTCCTTCAAGGCCGGGGAACATTCCCCAACCCGAAGGCTTGACCCGTCGGCGGCCGGATGCAAGCAACAGCCAAAGCAAAAACGCGGTGGTCAGGAGCGGTGCTCCCGGCCACCGCGTCAGCGGTTTAGTTCAACTAGAATTAGACGACAGGCATATTGCATGGAGTAGTCGGAAAATGCAATACGTTTACTTGATTAGCAAGCTGTCTCAGACTCCTTCCCCCGCTGCGGGAAGGTTGGGATGGGGGCTGGGAGTGCCGGCATCTTACCGGCATGAGCACGCGAGCGTCGCTGACCCCCACCCCCGCCCTCCCCCAGAGGGGGGGAAGTAGCCGGCGCTATCTGGGATTCGTTGCTAATCAAGTACGTTTAATTGCTTTACAGACGAATCCCATCATTCCACCGTTTAGCCAAACCTGAAATTTTGCGGATGACATCCGGCTGTAGGAAAACCGCCCGTAGGCGGTTTTCCTGTTTATACGCCGGTAAGGCATTCAAGCCGACGCCACCTCAATCCCCTTGAACTCCCCCGTAGCAATCCGCTTCTGCCATTCAGCCGGCCCGGTGATGTGGGCGCTGGTGCCGCCGGCATCGACCGCCACGGTGACGGGCATGTCCACCACGTCGAATTCGTAGATGGCTTCCATCCCCAGGTCT
>JAFEES010000563.1 GCA_018240995.1 Pseudomonadota bacterium
ACGCCACCAGCGCGTCGGGGCGACCCTTGCGCGGTGGCCCTGGCCTGGGTCGCGCCAGTCTCATGCGGTGGCGCCCCGCGTTTCATGTCGCTCAACGCCTTTGCCCTGATCATCGTCGCCGGGCTGATCCACGCCATCTGGAACATTGCCGCCAAGAAGGCCGGCGGCGATGCGCGCTTTGCCTTCTTCACGGCGGTGTTGATGATGCTGGTGTGGGCGCCGCTGGGCTGGTGGCTGGCTCGCGACGCCGTGCCGCTGTGGGACGCGCGCGCATGGGGCTTCGTCGTGCTGAGCGGCGTGCTGCATGTGCTGTATTACGTGGTGCTGCTGCGCGGCTACCGCAAGGCCGACCTGACGGTGGTCTACCCGCTGGCGCGCGGCACGGGGCCGCTGCTGACGGCGCTGGTGGCCGTCACGCTGCTGGGCGAGCGGCTGTCGGCCGTGGGCGCGCTGGGCATTGCCGCCGTGGTGGGCGGGGTGTTCCTCATCGCCGGCGGCCCGGGCCTGCTGCGCGCCGGCGCCGATGCCCAGGCCAGGCAGCGCGTGCGCAAGGGCCTGCGCTATGGCCTGCTCACCGGAGTGTTCATCGCCGCCTACACGGTGGTCGATGGCTATGCCGTGAAGGCGCTGCTGCTGTCGCCCATCCTGGTGGACTACATGGGCAACTTCGTGCGCGTGCTGGTGCTGGCCCCCGCGGCCCTGCGCAACCGCGCTGAGACGGCACGCCTGTGGGCCGCGCAATGGCGTTACGCGCTGCTGGTGGCCGCCGTCAGCCCGGTGGCCTATGTGCTGGTGCTGTTTGCCATGCAGAGTGCGCCGCTGGCCCATGTGGCACCGGCGCGCGAGGTGTCCATGCTGTTCGCGGCCCTGCTGGGCGGGCACCTGCTGGGCGAGGGCGACCGCGCGGCGCGCATCGCCGGGGCGCTGCTGATTGCCGCCGGCGTGGTGGCGCTGGCCCTGGGTTAGGTTTGTCCTGGAAACGGTGGACCGCTTCCAAGCCT